>CAZOAS010000211.1:0-1545 GCA_964577745.1 uncultured Fervidobacterium sp. | reverse complement strand
AAAGGTAGGTCGTACGACCTACCTTTTTTCTTTTCTTAAAAATTTTTTGAACTCCTTTAAAATACGCAATGCAAACTAATAGACGTTATTGTAAAAATATTCACGACATTCGAAAGGGAGGATTAAAAAGATGAAACTTTCAACTTTTATAAAGGTGGGTATACCTTTGATAATCGTCGTCACATTTGGAATAACATTATTTCTTTCGTTAATCGGTATGAATAATTTAAATAATCACATGTACGAAGAACTTGCAAATTTTAAAGCTAAGAGTGTGAATCAAAAAGTAATGGATTTAAACGAACTGAGCGATGAATTTGCGCGAAATTTCTCTTCGGATTACGCCACGTTGTGGTCACTGTCTTTGAACGATTACGATGGACTTATTGACAACGGTCAATCGGTATTTGAGAGGTACAAGCAAAACAGTTACGTTGATGGAGTTAATTTCTATACAAGCAACGGAAAATATTATGCATCCATAGGACTGAACAAGAAAAATTCAGAAAGTAAAATTGTTAAGGAAGTTCTCAAAGAGCAGAAGAAATCAGAACAATTGAGTATGACTCACAAGGATTGGCACTAAGACATTTCAAACCGCTTGTACTTGACGGAGTTTTAGTTGGTGTCTGAATTCGTGACAAAGCTCTCTGGACCTATTGTGGAACGGTTATTGAACTCTATCGAAGGAGATAATCTTATCGTTGATTTAATTAACAAAAAGATATTTGAAAAAAGCCAAAAATTCACACAAAAAGATATCGCCAAAATATTTGGAACAACCGATGGAGAAGCGTTAAAGAAAACGATAAAAAGTGACTATATCTGGAAGACAAGTGGAAAATATCTCATAGTTGGGACATTATTAAAAGATAGTGCGGAAAAGCCATTTGCGATAATCTTTTCTAAAGTCGATATATCAAAATTCGTAACATCGGTTGTAACGACTATATCCTTAGTATCGGCGATGATGATAGGTTTGGTTATATTTGCAACTTTATTCGCAACGAAAGTAGGAGTTAACCTTACAAAACACGTCAACAACATTGCTCAACAAGTTCAACATATATCCGATAACAACGATTACACAAAACTGATAAAAACAGAATATTCTGGTGAAATAGGAATCATAGCAACAAAGATTTCAAACCTTGTTGAGACAATTAGAACAAATTCAGTTTCTATATATACTAACATGAAAGAATCGAAAGCAAAACTTGACGAATTGAAAGAACACTATTCTTCTTTTGATGAATTGCTGATTGAATTCTTAGACAACTTCAAAGCTTGGTCGGAAAGAACACAACAAGTCTCCGCCGCAGTTCACCAAATAGATGAATCGATAACAGGAATATATAACGGTACAAACGAAGTTACGGAAAAATCCAAAAAGCTTAGGGAAATTGCCGACAAAACACTTGAGGTAACACTCAAAACACACGAATTCTTGCAAATGTTGATAAGTGAAATTACAGTTGTTAGCAAGGTATCTGAAACGGCAAACAATATATCCAAAAACCTATATGAAGAATCGTCCGACATAGA
>CAZOAS010000210.1:0-3232 GCA_964577745.1 uncultured Fervidobacterium sp. | reverse complement strand
GTTAATGGTGGGATAAGAAAAGGTGAATATGGAGCGTTGTCGTAACCTATTATTGAGATATCTTCTGGTATATCCAATCCATTCTCTTTCAGTGCAGAAATCGCGCCTATAGCCGTCCAGTCGTTTACTGAAAAGATTGCCGTAAAGTTTTTTCCATATTTATCCAAATGTCGCTTAACAGCATCGTACCCGTCTTCCGGGTTGTAACCTTCAATTTCACTGAAAAATACCTGTACATCACGATGTTTATCAATAAATTTTCTCACGCCTTTTTCTCTATCAATTGCAGCAGGAGAGGGCTTTGGACCTCTTACGAAAAATATATTCCTGTGTCCCATGTTGTATAGGTACTTTAAGGCATTCATCGCTCCACCGACGTTGTCTATATTTACAGAATCGCAGATGATTTCTTCTATACTGTAATCGACTGCAACTATAGGGACCCCACTCCTTAGGAATGGTTCGAGATACTTAACACCGGTGTATAATTCCATGACTATGACACCATCTATCTTTCGTTTAAAAAATTGATCCAAAACGTGTCTTTCGGCTTCCGGTAACATCTTAGGAATGGAAACCATCGTTTCGAAGTCGTTCTTTGTGGCGTAATCTTCTATAGCCATAACAATTTCATTGTAATGATACCCTCTTAAATCAGGCACGAGTACGCCGATATTGTATAAAAGTTCCGATGCCTTCCGCAAAGAAGGCATCGGCTTATATCCAAGCGTTCTTATAGCTTTTATAACCTTTTTTCTTGTTTCTTCATCCACTTTTGAGAAGCCATTTATGACCCTTGAAACTGTGGCTATTGAAACACCTGCCATATTTGCTACATCTTTAATTGTGACTCGTTTAATGTTGGCTTCCACTTTCAAGCCCCCTCGTAACGGTGAATTTTTCAAAAGCGTTCACAGATTAACGTTGTACGGATTGTATCCGATAAGATGTTTTGTGGTCTTTTTTTCGATTATTTCTTTGTAAATATACATCGATGGACGTGGATGATAGGTCTTTTTCTCAAAGTCTGTGTAAGCTAAACCAAATCTTTTTGAATAGCCTTTTGCCCATTCGTAATTATCGATAATTGACCAATGTAAGTATCCAAGTACGTTTATGCCTTCTTCTATGGCTTTTTCGACTGCGTACATGTGGAATATTATGTACAGACTTCTGTATTTATCTTTTTCATCAGCCATACCATTTTCTGTGACTATTATCGGTTTATTATACCTTTGAGAAATTGTTTTGAGAAGATTGTACAGTCCTTCCGGATAAAATTCCCATCCAAATTCGCTTGCTGGTCTTCCGCAGCGTGAAAAACCACCTTCTGGACATGCGTAACCATAACCTGGTACAACTGTCCAATTAAGTTTGAATTCCCCAAATTGCATTTCAACAGGTAATCTGTCTACAACTGCTCTTGTGTAGTAATTAACTCCGATGTAATCTGCATGATCTTTCACCATATCTATGAAATTCCAATTTGAAATAAACATGGCACTTTCAAATATATCTTTGTCTTCTGGATTCACTGTATCATACCAAGTGAATGAATAAATTACGCCCACTGGTCTGTCTGTGTGTTTTTTTATCCTTTGATATGCAAGATTATTTGCTTTTGCTTGATTTTGAAGGCTCTTGATATACCAACTTGGTTCGAAATAACCTGGTGGGAATCCAGCGTTGACTATGAAATATCCAAGTTGACTTACAACGTGTGGTTCATTCATAGTTGACCACATGTCGACAATATCTGAGTATTTCCATGCAAGATATTCAGCGTATTTACCGAATTCTTCAACGATAGAATCGCTTACCCAACCTATCTTCTCTTTTTCTAAACCTTTATGTACACCTATTGGGTCATGTAACCAAAGTGGTAGTGTAAAGTGATTCAAATTCACAAATACTTTTAAACCTTTCTTTTTCATATCTTCCATTATCTTTCTGTAATGCTCAACTGCGTCTTTGTTGGCTATTTCATCAAGTTTTTGCAAGTAATTTTCAGAATCTAGTGTAATTTCTTTTGTTGAATGCGGAAATATTCGTGACCATTCGATACCGATTCTAATAACGTTCATTTTGAAATCAACGGCAAGTTGGTGTACTTGCTCGTATTGTTCCCAGTACGCAGCACCGTTCTCTGGTAAGTCACCACTCACTCTTCCATTGACCAAATTTCCAAAGTCTCTAACCCATACAAACCAATCCGTGTTAGAATCTATATCTTTACCTTTTCCCATTTCAAATTGAAAACCGGACATAGAAACACCAAAGAGGAAATCTTTTGGAAACATATCTTCAC
Organism: uncultured Fervidobacterium sp.; assembly: GCA_964577745.1. Taxonomy (GTDB): domain Bacteria; phylum Thermotogota; class Thermotogae; order Thermotogales; family Fervidobacteriaceae; genus Fervidobacterium. The sequence continues at coordinate 924 of CAZOAS010000210.1, read as the reverse complement.
CTCCACCACCAAGATCTTTGAGTTTTAGTCATTTTCGTATTTTAGCCAATCGATAATTTCATGTACATAGCCAAAAGCAAGTGCAACTACCGTATCTGCTCCTCCATAGTATATCGCTAATCTTCCACTCTCTCCGTCTACCAATGTCGCAACTGGGAATACCACGTTTGGTACGTCTCCCACACATTCGTAATCTCTCTGTGGAGAGAGTAAGTACTTCTTTGATCGTTTAATGACTTTCCATGGTTTATCTAAATCAAGTAATGCCGCTCCAAAACTGTATACGTATCCATTGCACGATAATAATACTCCATGGTAAAATAACAACCATCCCTCGTCTGTCTCTATCGGTACCGGTCCTGCCCCTATTTTTAAAGATTGCCATGGACTGTAACCTCTGCTCATCACAAATCTATGCATTCCCCAGTGTATCATATCTGGACTTTCGCTGTAAAAGATATCTCCAAACGGTGTGTGTCCGTTATCCGATGGTCTGCTTAACATTGCATACTTTCCGTTTATCTTTCGTGGAAAGAGCACACCGTTTCTGTTGAATGGTAAGAATGCGTTCTCTATTTGATAAAAAGTTTCGAAATCGTATGTGTATCCCACACCAATTGTTGGTCCGTGGTAACCATTGCACCATGTGATCCAGTATCTATCTTCTATAAAAACAACTCTCGGGTCGTATTTATATTCGCTTTCAACTGGATCCGGTGTTTGTTGTATGAACTCAATAGGCTTGTCATCGATAGTCCAATTGAATCCATCTTTGCTAAATCCCCTACGTATGTTCATTTCTCTTGCAGTATTATCTACTCTAAAGACACCAGCAAATTGGCCGTTGAATGGTACAACGGCGCTATTAAATATACTATTTGAATCTTTTGCTTGATTTCTTTTGATGATAGGATTTTGAGAATA
>CAZOAS010000209.1:0-3320 GCA_964577745.1 uncultured Fervidobacterium sp. | reverse complement strand
AAAAAATATACAGGAGGGATAAAGATGGCTAAGAAAAAGATGAAAACAAGTAAAACAGCTGCAAAAAGGTTCAGAGTTACAAAGAATGGCAAAATCATGAGAAGACATGCAAACGCATGGCATAAGACTGGTAAGAAGAGAAGATCAACATTGAGAGCTCTTAGATTAGAAGATGTTGTGGTAAAATCAGACGAATCAAGGATTCTCAGATTACTAGGTAAAAAATAATCAAGTTGAGGGAGGAATAAATCATGCGCGTAAAAAATGCGGTTAATGCAAAGAAAAAAAAGAAAAAGGTTCTTAAGTACGTCAAAGGTTTTAGAGGTGCTCTCAGCAGAAGATACACTCTTGCAAAACAGTCATATTATAGAGCGTTAAAATTCGCTTTCGACGGAAGAAGAAATAAGAAAGGAAACTTCAGAAAGTTGTGGATAACAAGAATTAACATCGCTGCAAGAAACGAAGGATTGAAATACAACGAACTGATACACGGATTAAAGCTTGCGAACGTTGCTGTTAACAGAAAGATGTTAGCCGAACTCGCAGTAAATGATCCAGAAAGTTTCAGAGAATATGTTAATATAGCAAAAACAGCGCTTGGAAAATAAAATTGATACTGAGTCTCATTAACAAGGGGAATTTATCCCCTTGTTTTTTATTCATTTTTATCCCATAAGGAATGGAGGTATCGTAATGGAGAATTCGATTGAAAAGGAGTTAAAAAAGGTCTCGATTATTGCTGTTGTTACAAACATCGTTCTTGCTATTATAAAAGTAAGTATCGGACTTTTGTTCAAAAGTATGGCTGTACTTGCCGATGGTATAGATACATCGACCGATATTTTAACATCTTCTACGATGCTTATATCAACTATTATCTCCCGAAAACCAGCTGATAAGGAACATCCCTACGGTCATCAGAAAGCTGAGAATATTGGAGCAAAAATTATATCGTTTGTCATATTCTATGCTGGTTTTAGCTTGCTCACAGAAAGTGTAAAGAGGTTGATAACGGGCGAATATGAAGTGTTATCAGGTTTCTTACCGCTTTTAGCGGCGATTACCTCCGTTGCTGGTAAAACTTTTCTTTTTGCGATAGAATATTCCGTTGGTAAGAAACACAAAAGTTACGCAATGATAGCCGAAGCAAAGAACATGAGAAACGATATTCTGATGTCCGGATTGGTATTTTTTGGTGTTTTTCTTAATAAAATAGGTCTGTCTTGGATGGATCCACTTGTTGGTGTGATAATGTCTGGTATAATAATAAAAGTGGCATGGGAAGTTTTTGAAGAGAACGCCCATGAGTTGATGGACGGGTTGAGAGAAGAAGAGATGTGGATTTACGAAAAGATCTTCGAAGCTTGTAAAATGTGTGGAGCTTCAAATCCACATAAAGTTAGGGTTCGTAAGATAGGTGGAAAATTTGATATCGATATGGACGTTGAAGTGAACGAACACATGAGTGTTAGAGAGGCACATAATATAACAAAATGTATAAAAGAAAAACTGTGCGATACCAAAAGTATCTACGATGTCGTTATACACGTTGAGCCGGAGGAGAATGATGAAAAAGAACCATTTGGACTTTCTGAAGGTGATAGTATTTCTAATAACCGTTAGTTCGATTAATACTATTGTTTTTTCATTTACCGTTGAGGACATAATCGATAAATCCAGAACAGACCCAGAGTTCGCCTGGGATATGTATTTGTTGTATATATCGAACCAAGAATTCGCTGATAATAATCAAATAGATAAATTGGGGCAATTTCTTTATGCAAAAAGACAATTAAAAAACTATGAGTTTGCGTTAAAGGAAGATATAGATGGACTCATAAAGTTTTTAAAATCAAACCGTGCAAATAATAAGATAAAGTACTATTTGCTTAACATTTTCAGTCAAGAAAGGTTATTTGAATACGCACTTGAGAAGTTAAAGATCACTCCAGATGTTTTGTATCTGTTCGATTTAATCAGTAACTATGATTATGAAACATTTTCAAAAGAGTTGTTGAATATATTGACAGATAAGAAAATTGCTTCAAAGTACGTTCAGGTAATTTCAAAGCTTCAAAGCAACGAAACCTTAGTAAAAAGTTTGATGGATCATCTCAAAAAACAATTCACAAATACAGAAAGTATTGAAGAAAAAAAGACGTACTTTGAGATTTATAAGCAACTGTTGGTTTATTACCCAGAGTACAAAGATCAAATATTTGAAAAATTCGGAAAGAAGTTATCTTCGAAGACGTTTTCTTTCAGAGATTTCTTCAATGACTTTGGCAGTTTCTTAAAGAATGTGTTCGCGGTTTTTATTGGTTCAAAGCAAAACGTTATGATACTGATTGTTATTTTACTATCTATTATACTCCTATTGCTTTTGTTAATACCAAGTGTGAGGTATTACATATATTCCTTACTTGGAAGTTGGAGAATGGCAGCCTTGGTTTACAGAAAAATCGTTGAAAAGGATCCACTAAACGAGGAAAAGCGTCTTAAACTTGCGCAGTTGTACGAAAAAGCAGGGATGTACGAAGAGGCTATGAACGAATATAACTTCTTAAAAAGGATAAAGCTTGAATGATTTACATGAGTGCTATGATATAATATTTTTTGCAAGAAGGGATGTGACATAATTGAAAAAAGTACAACTTTCAAGTCCTCAGATAGACCAAACTGATATAAATGTGGTGATTGATGTACTCAAATCTGGTAGGTTGAGTATAGGTCCTTACACGGAAGCTTTTGAGAAATCGATAGCTGATTTCGTAAGTTTAAAATACGCCGTTGCGGTTTCAAGTGGTACAAGTGCATTGCACTTGATACTTAGAGCATCTGATTTCAAACAAAACTCTCTCCTGATAGTTCCGTCCTTTACATTCGTTGCATCAGCCAACGTTGCACTATTTGAAAATGGTAACGTTGCTTTCGTTGACATAGAAGAAGATACTATGAACGTTGATCCAAAAGCCCTTGAACATACTCTTGAAAAATACGCCAAAGATTACTCTGACATATACTTCATGGGAGTAGATGTCTTTGGTCATCCACTGGATTGGGATAAGATAATCGCGATATGTGAAAAATATAATGTAAAAATAATAGAAGATTCTTGTGAAGCGCTTGGCAGTGAATACAAAGGCAAGAAAGCTGGAACTTTCGGCATTGCTGGTGCATTTGCATTTTACGCTAATAAGCAAATCACCACAGGCGAAGGTGGTATAATCGTAACAAACGATGATCAGATATACAAACTCTCCAAATCCCTTAGAAATCAAGGAAGAGGCGAAGGAGACGGATGGTTATCTCATGAATAC
>CAZOAS010000208.1:0-3325 GCA_964577745.1 uncultured Fervidobacterium sp. | reverse complement strand
TCTGTATCCGTGCATTAAAATGCGGGGTTTTAGAGCCGAGAATTTCTATAAATTTCGCTTTGATAGATTATCCACAAAGAGAATAACCTATCAAAACGGGGGGCAAGAGCCCCCGCATAGGAAATTCTCTTAATTCTTTTTGTTGTTATTTTGGAAGTTTAACGCCTTTTACTGTGAATGCCTTGAGAGCTTCTTCTGAATCTGGAACAACTACTTTACCTTCAACTATCAATTGTTTTAAATAATCAAGTTCCTTTAAAGCATTTGGAGCAAGTTTTTCAATGATTTCTTTTGTGTATTTGAGTTCTGACATTCTAACGCCTTGTTCTTTCAATCCAAGGTTTTTTGTTCCACCTTTAAATTGACCTGTGAATGCCCATTTAACACCATAGTAACCTGCCATATCGATACCTTTCATTGCACTTGTTAAGACTACTCCGGGAGCCATGTAATCTTGATCTACGTCGACACCAATTGCATAGTAAAGTGATTTGCCTGAAAGTGCATACTTTTTGATGTTGTCAAGACCTTTACCTGCTAACTTTTCGCTTCTTTCTTTTGCAGCTTCGATAACTCCGTTACCACATGCACCAGCTGCTGCGAATATAATATCTACACCTTGAGAGAATTGTGAATTTGCAAGGTCTTTACCCTTCTTTGGGTCGCTGAATTCGTTTGTGTAACCCCTAATAACTGTTATTTTCTTACCTTTAAGATCAGTGTAAGCCTTTATACCAGCTTCGTAACCGTATCTGAATCTTTCAACTGGAGGAATTGCGATACCGCCAACGAAACCGACTTTACCCGTTCTTGTCATAGCTGCTGCAATGTAACCAACCAAGAATGCTGATTCTTGTTCTTTAAACAAGAAGTTTATAACATTTGGAAGTTCTTTGTCGAATGCTATATCTATACCAGCAAAGTAAACTGTTGGATACTGTTTTGCAACTTTTTCAAGAGCATCTGTCATCATGAAGCCAACTGCAAAAACGATACCGCCGTCTTTTTCCTTAAGTACTTCTTCAGCTGCTTTTGTAAGGTTTGGTATGTAGTCTGACTGTTCTTGTGACATGATAACCTTTGTTTCTACCTTGAGTTCTTTACCGGCTCTTTCAATACCTGCCCATGTACCGTCGTTGAAAGACTTGTCGCCAAGTCCACCTGTGTCAGTAACCATAATAGCTTTGAAAGAAAAACCAAGTACCAAAACAAACACCAAGAAACTAACTACCAAAAGTTTCTTCATACTCTCTCCCTCCTTCTAAGGATGTTGTTGGAATATAACCAGATAAATCCGCATACAAGTACTAACACCAACGTGTATGGAATTGAAAAATTGACATATACTAAGGTTGAAGGTACGCCTACTTGTACAAAAATTTCTTGATACTTAAACAACGTAAGTACGGAGACAGCTAAACTACCTACAAGAGGTATAAATGCTTCTTTCATATTCAAAGCTATTAAAAATAAACCAATAGAAAGAAGAATTAAAGCTGATAAAGAATTTTTAACTTTATAAGTTTCAGTTGCGACTGTTTTTTCAGTCTTCGCTTTTTTCAGCACCTCTAAAATTCTATTTGCAGTTTTTTCGGAGAAGTTGTTTTGAACGAAAGAAATAATCTCTTCTTTAAAATCTTCAGATGAAATCGATACAACTTTTGAGAACAAATTCTCAAATGTTTTCACAAGTTTTTCGATTTTTTTGTATCTGCCATTTTCAAAATATATAAAATCCTCTATATCTTTAAAATGATCTTTGTATTTTACTTTTAAAGACTTTGCGAATTCTATACGTTTTAAAAAGCTTTCAGGTTCAAAGTATTCTTCCTGAACGTTTGCTTCTTCATTTAATTCGGAGACCAAATTAGAGAAGGCTTGTACTGACTCATTAACAACTGAATTATATTCTTTCAAATTTCTCTGAACCTTTCCAAGTGAATCTTTCAGCAAATCATTGACCAAAGAACCATAGAAAGGGGAATTTGAGAAAGTGTTCTTCATTAACAAATCTTCAGTAAAGAAAGATGGAATGAAGAGGACTATCAATGTCAGAATTGATATAATTGCATAGTTGTATTTCTTTTTGGATAGGAAATAGAAAATAGAGAATATGATAGCAATTGCAAAGACTATACCGTATAACATACCATCGATAGTTGATTGAATGCTGAAGAAGGAAGCTATATAAACCGTTTCTGAGGCTATGAAAAGTGTCAATGGTAAGTTTATATTTTTGAATACGAAATACCAAACGATAAAAACGACAACATAAACTATCCATCTTATCCAGGAAAGATTCATTTCCTTAGGCGTTATCTTGACAAATCTAACCGCTATCTCGTCTTTTAAACCAGCTATGTAAACAAAAGTGCTTCTAAAGATAGAACCACGTGTTCTCATTATAAGTGTCTCAGCATCGAATTCGCTTGCGGTTTGTTGAGCTTCAAGAATGATATCTGAAATAGTCTTAATAACATCAGGTCTCGAAAGCAATATTGTAATTGCTTCCTCTTCCTCTCCGTTGTAAACTTTTTCATAATTATAATCTTTTATTATTTCCTTCCTAAGATTTTTCAGATCTTCTGGTAAATGGTCCAAGGAGAGATTTACACCAAATAGATATGCGGTAAGATCCTGAGCAAAATTTCCAAAAGCTTGAGAGACTCGTATTTGATACTGTGAGAAAAACTCATTGAATACGGGCGAATTTTTAACTATCTCAACATCGAAGAGTTTGTTGTTAAGTTTTGCTTCCCAGTAAGAAAGATACATCGCTTTTGCAAGCGCTTCTTCGTCTGAATTAACATTTTCAAAAGGTTTCAACGTTAACAGATAATCGCCTGTTTTTTTAGTCGTTTCGGTTTTCTCAGAAGAACCTACGAAGTGTATCTTAAAAAATCGATAAAGTGGTAAATCTTCATGAATGACTTTTCTGACATACGAACCAAATTGAGATGAATTTTCAAAATAAGATTGGTAAATTTTCTCTGCTAAGGTTAGGTCAAGAGGAAAAACTGAAATAAATGAAAATAAAATCAGAAAAAGTGTAAGGAAAGCTATAATCTTAAAACGGTTGGGGAGTTCGAAACTTTTTACCACTTCTTAGCACCTTCCTTTTCTATATATTCTTGATTTTACAATAAGCACAGCAATTATATTATACCATATTTCACCAAATCAAATAAACATGTTTTGCTAAGAAAAAAGAAAAAATAAGAAAAATTGAACATCTGGATGAAAAATGCATCTATTTGTCTCAAAATTGGTTAATTTTATAGAAATTCTCGGCTCTAAAACCCCGCATTTTAATGCACGGATACAG
>CAZOAS010000207.1:0-3366 GCA_964577745.1 uncultured Fervidobacterium sp. | reverse complement strand
CTCTGTATCCGTGCATTAAAATGCGGGGTTTTAGAGCCGAGAATTTCTATAAAGAAAAAAGTTACACAAAATTGAAAAAACAAAGGCAATAGCACAAGCTATTGCCTTTGTTTTATAATTTCTTTTAAAAAACTCACGGTATTTTTCGATATGAACCTTCTAAAAACATAAGAAGATTTGTGACCTGAAGGAACTATTATCTTTCGTGCGTTTGGAAGTAATCTGTATAAACCATTTGAAGCTTGTTTTGGAATAACTTTATCAAAAACTCCTTGGAACATCAGCGTTGGTTGTGTTACGAATTTTGCATACGATATGGGGTCGTAATGGAAGCAAGTGGGTCTAAGCTCAAATATCTGCTCAATTGACTTTAAAGTATGGACTTTTTTCCTGCTTTCGTTTCTTAGTTCTATACATTTTTTCTCATCTTTGCATCCCCATTCGTTACTGAAGTTTCTGTATCCTTCCCTAACTGGTTCAACGTAAGGTGAGTACCAATTTATCCATCTCCAATCGCCACCGGTAAATGCCAACACACCTGCTTTGAGCCTTTGGTCAAGCGCTAAACTCATCGTTGCTATCATTCCGCCGAAACTAAAGCCCATAACAGCAATTGGCAATGTTTGAATATTTTGAAATTCCTGACATGTTTGAATCAAATCTATCGTTCTTCTTACGTCTTTTATCGCTTGATGGAACCTAACTATACAGTGTGACGGTGAATGGTGAAAGAAAGGTTCACCACCGTTCCATTCTGGTTTTCCACGCTGCATGTGGTAAGGATGGATCAAGAAAAATGTTTCTATACCTTCACGGGCGAAACGTTCACCAAACCACATCAAGTAAGGTACATGTCCGTTCCCTATACCGTGCAAGAAGATAAGAGTTAGCCAAGGTTTTTGTGCATGGAATTGATAGATGTAAATTCTTTTAGATTCTGGTATATCAGGGGTATAGACGGTGTCTATAGATAGTAAAGTGTAATTTTCGTACTTTCGACTATCAAGATTGAAAGGTATTGTACTATCGTATTCGTAAATGTATTTCAAATCTTATTCCCCCTTCGTTTCGTACAAAGTTTTACCGAAATTGTATCCAATCGATGTGGCAAATAGTACATCGGATGTCCAGTGATTGTTAGACCAAAGCCTTTGCGCTGAAAATACGACAGGCACAGCGTACCAGATATCGCCAAATCGAAGAGCGACGGGAGTAAATATCGCCCATGAAAGTGCTGTGTGTCCAGAAGGAAAAGATTGGTAATCTTCTGAGAAACTAAATGGCTTGAAAGTGAACGGATTATTATCCGTGTACGGTCTTGCACGTCCAACTAAGAATTTTAATAGTACTACAACTCCCGATGTAGCCACAAAACTTTCTAAAATAGTAAAGCTTGTATACGCATCAAAAGGATAAACTATAATCGATGTTAAAATCGCCAAAGTCGAAAAATGTAGATAATTCAATCTGTTAAGAAAATCCAAAAAAGATGACTGTGGAAAATAATGATTAATCGTTCCATCCACTGTGAAAGCCAAAACGGAAGATAACGTGAGAGGTTCAAGTAAAAACGTTCCATTTCCTATGTAATTCAACAATTTTAGACTATCACAGTTTAATTCTAAAAGATAATCATCGATTGAAAATTCACCAGAGAAAGAGAGTACCGCAAAGGGTGTTAACATGATTAAAAGTAACTTGGTGATTCTCATTTACAATCCCTTCTCCATTCTCACATGCAAAGTTCCTGCTTCAAGGAATGGTTCACCGATTTGTTGATAACCAAGTTTTTTGTAGAAATCTTTCACTTGATTTTGGGCGTTTAAAATTATTTTTTTGTTTTCGATGCTTATCAAGAAATTTTCGATGTGGTCCATAATAACCCGTCCATAACCGTATCCTCTGAGTTTCTTTGGTACGGCAACACGTTCAATTTTCCAGTATTCACCCATATCCCGTGCCCGTGCAACCGCAACAGGTACGGAGAAATGTCTTAAAATAAAATGAATCGCTTCGGAATCTTTACCATCCATTTCCAAGGATTTGTCTATATTCTGTTCAACAACAAAAACTTCTTCTCTTATCTTTTCGCAAATCCTAAATCTATCATCTGGTAATCTAAAAGCTTCAAATTCAAGTGCATTTTCGTACGCGTTTTTTATCCTTTCAAGAGCTTCTTTTAAAATAGAAAACGGACATGCAAAGTTCAGTCTAACAGCTGTTTTATCACCGAATTCTTTTCCGTCGTTGAGAAATACTCGTGCCGATTTTAAAAAAAATTCATGAGGATTTTCAAGTCCTGTCTTCGAACAATCGATCCACATCAGGTATGTGCCTTCTGGTAACGTTGGTTCTAAGAGTGGCAAGTGTTTTAGGAAGAACTCGTATGCATAATCACGGTTTCTTTCAAGATACTTAACAAGCTTGTCTACCCATTGCGGATTATCGTAAGATGCCTTTAATGCTTCAATTGAAAAGATGTTGCCAATCATCAATTCCATATTTTCAACGTAATTTTTGTAAAGAATTCTTAGTCTATCATCGGGAATAATTCCATAAGAATTTGTTAGACCTGCGATATTAAACGTTTTACCAGGTGAATTAAGGACGATAACATTCTCTTTTCCAATCTCAAGGAAACTGACAAATCTGTTTGGCTCGTATACAATATCACCATGTATTTCATCGGAGATAACGATTAAATTTTTACTTAAAGCGATTTCGTACAACCTTTCAAGTTCTTCTTTTTTCCAGACCCTTCCGACAGGATTGTGCGGATTGGAAATTATTATCAACTTCGTTTTTTCGTCGATCGAATTTACCAGATTATCGAAATCAATGCACCATGTTTCGCTTTTACGTATTAACCTATTCTCAACTAATCTTCTTCCATTATTCTCCACTATTCTGAAAAATGGTGGATAAACAGGTGGTTGGATGATCACTTTATCTCCAGGTAAAGTTAGAGCATTTATCAAAAACGCAATCATTGGTACAACTCCAGGACCATTAACGATCCACTCTTTTTGTACATCAATCTTGTACCTGTTTTTGTACCAATTAACTATCGCGTTGTAATATTCTAAAGAACGATAAGTGTAACCGAAAACACCATGGTTTGCACGCTTCAGTAAAGCGTCAACAACATTCTTAGGTGCCTCGAAATCCATATCTGCAACCCACATTGGGAGAACATCTTCGCCATGCATATTTAGTACCATATCCCACTTGAAACTATCCGTTCCACGTCGATTAACTATTTTATCGAATTCTTCGTGCACAAAAAACACCTCGCTGAATAGAATTCGGAGTTGGGAATCCGGAGTCCGGAATCAGCATAAAAAATTAGGAATCTCAAATTGACCT
>CAZOAS010000206.1:0-3369 GCA_964577745.1 uncultured Fervidobacterium sp. | reverse complement strand
ACGCGGTCGTAGACCGCGTCGTTTGGTATGATAAAACATTTCAGTTAGTCGATACTTGTGGAATTTTCGAAGGAAAAGAAGATGAGATATACGAAAAAAGTAAGGAAATGACAATAAAAGCCTTATCGGAAGCCGACCTTGTTTTGTTTATAGTTGATGGAAGAAATGGATTATCATCTGAAGATTTTACTATAGCGGATTTACTTAGAAAATCGAATTCTCAAGTATTGTTGATTGCAAATAAAACAGAGAACGAAAAAGTTTTTCAGAAAATTTTGCCTGATTTGTTTGCTCTTGGTTTTGGTGAACCGTTTAACATATCAGCCGAACAAAGTAGAAACCTTGACGAATTGCTCGACAAAATAGTGGCAATTCTTGAATCAAAAGGATACAATTTGCAAACAAATGAGGAAAATCAAAACACGATAAGAGTCACGCTTGTTGGAAGACCAAACGCTGGTAAGTCTTCTTTGTTTAACATGATAATAAACGAAGAAAGAGCGCTTGTTACGCCGATTGCTGGTACAACAAGGGATATAATAGACGAGTTTGTTAAGATAAATAACAAAGATTATCTATTCGTGGACACCGCTGGATTACGAAAAAAGAGTAAAATAGAAGATTTCATAGAACGTATAAGCACAATGCGAACCATAGATGCCATAGAACGTTCAGATGTTGTTGTACTTGTCATCGATGCAAACGAAGGTATTACAAGACAAGACCAGAGAATAGCAGGGTTAGCCGAGAAAAATGGAAAAGCCACAGTTATCGTGTTTAACAAATGGGATCTTGTGAAACACGCGGACAAAAGAATAAAAGAATACTTAGACGAAGTTAAAGAAAAGCTGTATTTTATAGATTACAGTCCTATAGTTTTCACAAGTGCGGTGAACAGAGTTGGTACAAAAGAGCTTTTAAATGCCATAAATAAATCATACGAGTCTTTACACAAAAAAGTACCAACGAGCGCAATAAACGCAGCTATACAAAGGATGATAATTAAACCGCCACACGGTTTAAGATTGTACTATGGACTCCAAGTTGATATACGTCCACCAACATTTTTGTTCTTTGTCAACAAGCCAGAAGTACCAGAGAGTTTTCAAAGTGCTATAAAAAGAACTATTCGAGAACAAATTGAGCCTTTCACAGGTGCACCGATATTCTTGAAATTCAAAGAGAGAGAATAACGTTTATGATGGAGAACGAAGATTTTTTGAATGAGCTTGACAAAATGTTGGAAAAAGAAAGAGAAAAAGCATGTCCTGAGTGTTTAAAATGCGGGTGGTGTTGCAAACACACTGTCTGTTATTATGGTGAATGGGACTACGAAAGGAATCAATGTAAATTTCTAACTAATGAAAATTTGTGTGGTAAATACGATGAGATAAACAAGATAGAAGAAGAAATGAATTTAGAAATAAAGCTTTTTGGCAGTGGTTGTTGCCTGAATTATTCTAATCCAGATAGATTAAAAAAGTATTCGAAAAATGGTTAAAATATTGCACGAAAAATGTTGATTGGGAAGGAATTTGCTGAGTTCGTTGGAAGGGGTTAGAGTGATGTACAGTAGTCAGCAACTTAAAGCGTTAATATTTAGAAAAAACCTACTCATAGCTGTTGTAGTCACTATTTTATTCATAGTGATATTCTTTGTATGGATGTTTTGGTTCATTACCAAGGATTCAGCGCAATCTTTCAACACAGTTGATGATTCATTTAAGAAATTAATCTCATCTGTGTCAGAAAACTTAATCCTAAGTGAAAGAACCATAGAAGATCACATTAACTCGAATTTACCCTTAGCAAAACAAATCTTAGAATCAAATAATTATATCGAATCACTTGAGCAAGTGGAGAAGATATACGAAACAAATTTACCGGAAAGATACGTTGACATAGACATAATTCTCAGTGATAAAGAGGGGAATATAATTTCAAGTACAGGTTTTTACACGAACTATCAAAAATTACACTTCACTCCCATAACAAATAGCGATATCGATACATATCCGAAATTCATATCCTTTGTGCCAGGTACAAGAAGACTGATTGTGTATTCATGGATAAATTTGAAAGATAAATATCTTGTCTTTGGTTTTTACGTTAACCCTAAGGTATATATAGATATAATCGAAGCTTTTACAAATTCAAAGTTAGGAAATATCAGAGAAATAGCAATCTATATAAGTGCAAAAGAACGATGGGATAGTAACTTGAAAAGCCCAGATAGGTTTATTTCGGCTGGCATTCAGAATGAAAAAGTTGTGCGAACATTTCTCAACATGACATTTTACAAAGAATACATCCTTCACAGATACGATTCTTTAATTACACCTGTATACCTCAGGGTATCTCTGAATTATATGAACTACCTCTACATAAGCTTGGTATTTGTACTTATATTCATGGTAACGGTATTTATATTCACCTACCTATCTTCAAAATATTCTATTGAGCCATTTGAAAAAGATTTGGCAACATTAAACGCAGCTGTTAGTGAAATAGGAAACAGGGGGGTACTTCCTCCAGCTGGTGATTTTAGAATAGCTGAAGCTCAGCAATTCTACGAAACTCTTTCAGCAATGCTCCAAGAATTAAGCGCTACTATGGAGGAACTTGAAGCAACAAACGAAGAACTTGAAAAAGCTTACAACGATATTGCAAACAAAAGCGATGAATTTAAAAGTTTACTTTTAAACATATCTGAAAGATTGGCGATTATAGCTGAAGGATACGACGAGGATACCGGACAACACATATTTAGGGTTAAATTACTAAGTGGGTTCTTAGCTGAAAAATTGGGACTTGAGGAAGAAAGAGTCGAACAAATAAAAATGTTTGCAAGTTTGCATGACATAGGTAAAATATTTGTACCAAAAGAAATTTTGCAGAAGCCTGGGAAACTTACTTCAGAAGAATGGGACATAATGAGACAACATACAATTTTTGCAAAAAGAATACTCGACGTACCGGGATTTGAAAGTGCTCTTAATATAGCGCTTTATCACCATGAAAACTACGATGGAACAGGTTATCCTTTCGGGTTGAAAGGAAAAGAGATACCTATCGATGCACATATAGTGAAATTAGTTGATATATACGATGCGCTTAGATCCTCAAGACCTTATAAAAAAGGTTTCTCACATGAAGAAGCAATGAAAATTATACTGGAAGGAGACGGAAGAACATCACCGCAACATTTCTCACCCGAATTACTCAGAATCTTTGAAAAATACGCCGATGAAATCAAGAGATTATGGGACAGTATAAAATAAAATCCTCGCAGAAAACTGCGAGGATTTTTTTCATATTGACCTACTCCCCGCATTGAAATGCGAGGATTCTTTGTGCGGTATGTTAGCT
>CAZOAS010000205.1:0-3387 GCA_964577745.1 uncultured Fervidobacterium sp. | reverse complement strand
AACTTATCTTCCCATATATGACCTGGGACTGGTGCTAATAACGGGTTAAGTGGGTGCCTTTTGAGCTTCAAATCCATCAACATGCTCCTCCTTTCACTCGATGGGTTTATCTTAACGACATTGAAATACCTTGCAAGAAGTATTCCCTTAACACAAGGAAAATCAGTACCATCGGAATAGTCTGGATAACTGCACCAGCAAGTACAGGTCCCACGTAACTTGCATATTCGTGATTAAAAGATGCAAGTAAAACTGAAAGTGGCATTCTGTTGTAATCTTTCATAACCATAAGTGGCCACAGGAAATTATCCCAAGTACCTATGAATGTGAACATCCCGACTATCGAAGCTGTAGACTTCGCCAGTGGTAACATAATTCTAAAAACAATCCAAAAATTGTTTGCACCATCTATCTTTGCGGCATCTATGTAATCTTTTGGGATAGTTTTAAAAGATTGTGCAAACATAAACACGCCCCATGAACTTGTTAGAGATGGTACAATTAGTGCTTGGTAAGTATTGAGCCATCCGAGATTCCTTATCAAAATGAACATAGGTATCATGAACATAAATCCTGGAAAGAGCATTTGATATATCAAGAAATTAAAAACGTACTTACCTATTTTGAACTCTATCTTCGACACAACGTACCCTATGATTGCTGACGTAACTAAGACAGAAAATGTAACGGTCGATGTTATAAATAAACTATTCAAAAAAGCTCTCACGAATGGTCTTTGAAATTTGTTAGCCATTAAGAATATAAATTTGTAATGTTCAAGTGTTAGCCTTTTTGGTATAAAGGTTGTGTATATATCTTCTGCAGGCTTGAAAGAGGATATTATAAGCCATATGTAAGGGTAAATCCACAAAATTGCAAGTGCCAAAAGTACAATAGTAATAATCCATGACACAATGCGCTCTTTTCTCATACAAACACCACTTCTTTCTCAAAGAACTTTCGTATAAGCATCACAAGTGCATAACTAACTAAAGCCGTTACTATTGCCACCGTGGTTGCGTACGATGGATCAATTCTCTTGAAAGCTGTGTCGTACATATAAATCAAGAACGTAGTCGTTCTTTGCATCGGTCCGCCACCTGTAATCATATATGGTTCGGTGAAGATACCAAATGTTAGTGTGATTGCAAGAACTGTGACTGTTATAAGTGATGGATTTAGCAGCGGTAAAGTAATCTTCCAAAATATCGTCTTTTTATCGGCACCATCAAGCTCTGCGGCTTCGTAAATCGATTGAGGTATTGAGAGCAACCCTGCGTATATTATCAATCCATAATAACCTATGAATTTCCACGTGATGATCAGACAAATCGAAAAAACTGCCAACTGTGGATTACTGAACCAAGGGATTGTGAATCCAAATAAACTATCCATCAATCTGTTTATTGGTCCATTGATAGAAAAGAGATTTGAAAACAAAAGCGAATAAGCAACACCAGATGAAACATTCGCAACTAAAAAACTGAGCATGATGAAAGTCTTACCAAATTTCACCTTTGTCAACGCCATTGCAAAGAATAACGATGCAAAGAGTACCATCGGTATTAGATATGCAAGAAAATTCAAAGTATTAAGGGCTATCCGAATAACTAAACTATCGGTGAATATCCTGAGAAAGTTACTTAATAATACAAACTGTGGTTTTGAAAAATAATTCCATTTTGTGAAAGCCAAGACAACCATCCAAATGAACGGATAGCCCCAAAAAACCGCCGTGTAAGCTAAGTAAGGAAATATAACCGAATAACCAAATGCTCTTTCCTTCTTTCCAAGTTTCGAGCAATTTGACATAATTTCACATCCAATCTTTTCACCCCAGGAATTTAGAAACTTAGAAAATTAGAACAGCAATTTGTTGATTTCCTTCACTGCCTTATCAAGGATATCGAGTGGTTTACCTTTCAGATACATCAAAGGTTCTATGAGTTGTGTGGTCATGGCTTGTTGAATGTCGATTGTCTTATCGATAAGCGCTGGTGGTACAGCGTATGGAACAAATTCACAGTACGCTTTGAAGAACTTATCATCCATATACTTTGCAAAGAGCGGATTTGTCGTTAAATCTTCCCTTGCTGGAGGCATCTTAGTCTTTTCTATCCACAACGCATCATTTTGCGCATTAGAAAATACCCAAGAGATGAATTCAAAAGCTTCTTTTTTGTACTTCGATGTCGAGTAAATAACTAATCCCTTCGAATCGGCGAATGTGTAAACAGGCTTGTCCTTAGGATAATTATCTGGAACTGGTGGTGCTGAGAACCAAATTTCAGGAACAACCTTTGGGAATGTTTCCTTTGCCCAGTTAACTTCCCATGGACCTGTGATCTTACCAAGTATCACACCTTTATAAAATGGATTATCACCAAGCTCAACCGCTGTGTATTTCTTTTCAAACATCGTGTAAATAAATTGAACTATCTGTTTTCCAGTGTCATCACCGAAGTTTACTTTTCTCTTTGCAACATCTATATATGGTTTACCACCTGACGCTGCGTAATAGTATGTGATAAAGTCAAACCAACGGTCCCACCAGTTTCTTCCCACAACAACTTGCATTGTGAATTTCGTCTTTCCATCCGCGAACTTTTTGCTCACTTCATAAATGTCGTTGTACGTTCTTGGTGGATTATTGTAACCCAGTTTCTTAAGTAAATCACCTCTCCACCAGAACAACATCGGGTTCGAGTAAATTGGAAAAACGTAGTACTTACCTTTAATCTTCCAACCTTCGATGATGTTTTTCATCTTCCTTGTTTCTATAAGCTTTTGAAAATCCGCACCAAAGCTATCCAGTGGATAAATTGCTCCGATATCGGCAAGTTGAGCGGCAAATCCACTGAAGATGTTTTCAGAAAAATCCGGCGCGTTTCCTGCAGCAATTGCAGTAAGTATAGCCTCTTCTGAACTTCCCGCCGCAGGTATAGTCTGGACTTTGATTTGTATATCTGGTCTTGCTTTATTCCATTGGGCTACGACTGTTTTCCAGAACTCTTCTTGCAAAGGATTTGGAGCAGTCCAAAAGACAAGTTCAACTGCCCATGTCAACGCAACAATCAAACCAAGTATCAAACTAACCAAGACTTTCCTCATACCGACCCCTCCTCAAAAAATAATGTGGGTATTAATACTTAGAAGAATTCCTTTTGACAAATAATGTATATAAACATTGTTTGTATGGATGCAAACTTTGACCTGTTAATAGTTCGTACATCCTTTTCACTGCGTTTAAACCAAGTTCTGATTTCTGTACCCTGAGAGTTGATAATCCATCTCTTTCAGCCGCTGGTATATCATCAAAACCTATCACACTAATATCTTCTGGAATCTTGTATCCAAGTTCTCTGAGTTTTGAAAGCGTTCGAAGAG
>CAZOAS010000204.1:0-3430 GCA_964577745.1 uncultured Fervidobacterium sp. | reverse complement strand
GGATAAAGTGATTACCACCTATTGCCGTGATATCTCCATCTCCACCCATGACTACTACTTTGAAATCAGGACGAGAAAGAGCAACTCCAGTTGCAAATGCAATGGCTCGACCGTGTAACGTGTGAAGTGTATTGAAATCTATGTATCCAGTCGATCGCGAAGAACATCCTATACCTGAAACAACTGCCGTTTCTTCTGGTTTCATTCCAGTTTGGTCAAATGCATCAAGGAAACTTTTCAATATTATTCCGTTACCACAACCAGGACACCAAACAGTTGGCCACCTATCACTTCTTAAATACTGAACCAATTTATCCCTTTTCAACTTCGCCACCTCCAATCAATTCAATTCCACAAGTTTTAAAAAAGAAATCCGTAAGTGGGTCTGGATAACCTTCGATATAAACTACACGCTTTATTCCAGCATTTATTATTAATCTGGCACATACAGAACAAGGTTTGTGTGTAACATAAATACTAGCACCTTCTGTTGATATTCCAAACTTAGCAGCTTGCATTAATGCGTTTTGTTCCGCATGTAAACCGTAACATACTTCCTGATTCTTTCCAGATGGTATATTTAAATCATCACGTATGCAGCCGATTTGATCACAATGAGGGAAACCGGAGGGAGGTTGATTGTAACCAGTAGCAAGAATTCTTTTATCCTTTACTATAACTGCACCAACTTTTCTGTGCACACAGGTTGAACGTTCGGCAATCATTCTTGCTAATCTTTTAAAATATTCATCCCAACTCTCGCGTTCATTTGTCTCTGGTTTTATGGTAATATTGTTTAGGTACTTTTCGATGTCGGTACTCAAACCTATTCACTCCTTCTTTCGAGTTCACTTGCAGTTAGAAGCCAGATATTTTACAGCTTTTCCTATAGTTTATATTTTAAACTAAATAATCAATGTAATCAACACACGACTTAGGAGGTATAGTTATGGAAAGTTATGAAATTTCAGTTGTTGAGTGTGAAATTGGAAGTATTCTTATCTATACTGCTTCTAATGTGTGTCATAAGATTGAATTTAAGGATGAATTTCTACCAAACGTCGGTAATAACATTTTTGTTCAACAAATCAGTGAGTACTTAGAAGGTAAACGAAGAATTTTAGATTTTCCAGTCTTTTATTTGTCTGGCGCTGTATTCACCAACGTATGGAAATATTTGAGAGAAAATGTAAAATATGGTACAATAATTACATATGGTGAATTAGCAAAAGCATGTGGAACAAATCCAAGAATCGTAGGGTACGCAATGGCTTCTAATCCTCTCCCGCTTTACATACCGTGCCACAGAGTAGTTTCAAGAAATGGAATTGGAGGTTTCAGCGGTGGAAAGATTGAAAATTCGATTAAATGGAAGAAATATTTATTGAACTTGGAGGGATCGTTTTGAAAAAACTTGGAGTTTTTGCAGTTGTTTTTTTAATATTTTCCTTTATAACATTTTCTCTGTCTTTTCAGCTTTATAAGAGGTACACGGCAAACCTTGAATTACCGGTCAACAAAACACCGGCGAGTTTGACAGTAGAATACTCTGATGGTACACCTCTCTATACTCCAAAGACTATATGGATTGACTATGAAGATATTCCAACACTGTTAAAGGATAGTGTGATAGCTTCTGAAGATAAAAGATTTTATTCTCATAGCGGTGTTGATATCAAAGGTATTATCAGATCTCTTTTTGTCATAATAACGACTGACGAGATTCAAGGTGGAAGCACTATAACTCAACAACTCGCCAGGACGCTTTATCTTTCTCAAGAAAGAACTTGGAAAAGAAAAGTAAAAGAGGCTTTGATAGCACTCTGGCTTGAGCAGAATTACTCCAAAGAAGAAATACTGGAGATGTACATAAATTCTGTATATTTAGGTAATGGAATATATGGTTTCCCAGCGGCGGCAAAGCATTATTTTGGGAAAACATTAGACGAACTCAATCCAGTAGAAGTAGCTATGCTTGTTGCTACACTTAGGTCTCCTGAAAGAGCAAATCCACTGCGTGATTTAAACTTAGAATTCAGTAAGACCACGCTTAGGAAGATGAAGGATAGTGGTGTCATTAGTGAATCAGAGTATCAGAGCTCTGTTGCACGTCTTTCAACCGATAGAGCGCAAAGTCTAAGAAAACAGTATAACTCATTTGACGAAGATCTATTTTGGATGATTGTCCTCGAACTGAAAGAACTGAAGTTCGATCTTGGTTTGTTAAGAAACGGATTTCGTGTCAGAACAACTATAGACAAAAGGTTACAAAACTTGCTTCAGTCAAATATAGATAAAACAAATATGGCAGGGCTTATAATAGAACACACTACAGGAAGGATCAGAGCAGCTTACGGTCTTGGAATAACTTCTGGAAAGCGACAGATAGGTTCTGTTATTAAACCTATGTACTATTATTTAGCGTTCATGGGTGGGTGGAACAAAAACGATATACTCGAAGATAAACCAATTACAATAGGAACTTGGTCTCCACAAAATTTCGATAAAGAATTTTGGCAAGAAGTCACTCTCGAAAATGCTCTTATTTATTCACGAAATGTACCTTCTGTAAATTTGTTTATGAAGCTTGGACAAAATAACGTAAGAAAATTCCTAAGAAACACGCTTATGATAGAAGGATATTATCCAAACGATGCAACAATTTCCCTAGGTACAATAGAAACTTCTTTAGTTGATGTTTCGAAAGGTTTTCAACCGATATTCAACGGTGGAATAATCTTTAGACCAAAATTGATTGAGTTTGTTAGAGATAAAGATGGAGTTACATACTATACTTATAAACCAGAGATACTTAACGTTGTTAAGCCAGTCAAGGACTTTGAAGCAAGACCACCGTTAGAAGCTGCTGTTCTTACATTGCAATTAATGGAAAAGGTTGTAACTATGGGAACTGGAAAGTCTGCGTACATTCCTGGCAGAAAAATATACGGGAAGACCGGTACTGCTGAGAAAAACGCTTGGTTTGTTGGTGGTGATGGAAAATACCTATTCTTGCTAACAAAAGATGGTAGAGACCTCACTGGAGGAAAAGATGTTGCACCAATTTGGAAAAAAGTAGCTGTCAACACAGAAATTGGAACGGTACCTATTTCTCTACCTGTGCAGACCAGAATAGCACAAGTTCAGAAGTCAAATAAGATTATCGAGCAGGAAGATAAAAAAGCCTCTGATACAACTGGTAGTGAAACAATCGATAACGCTAAGTCACAAGAAGATATATTATACGAACGTGTCAGAAATAATTCTATAACATCAGATGAAATCGTAGATTTGCTAAAAACCTTGGATTCTGACAAACAACGTGAAATCCTCAGTAAAATAAACGAGATAAATCCGTCCTTAGCTTCGGACGTCTATACAAAACTACTTGGTGGAGGAGAGTTCTGATGAAGTTTTTCTATAACATCGA
>CAZOAS010000203.1:0-3436 GCA_964577745.1 uncultured Fervidobacterium sp. | reverse complement strand
CTATTATCTGAAGTATTGATTCAGCCTTTATAAGGTCTATCTTACCATTTAAAAACGCACGTTTTGTAAATTCTCCGTTTTCAGCCAATCTCGCACCAAGATTAATGAAAGTATCTATTATTTTTTCGACAACAAGTATTCCTCCGTGACAGTAAATTTCAATCACGTCTTCGCCAGTATAACTTTTTGGAGCTCTGAAGTAAATAAAAATGATTTCATCAATAAGCGCACCGTTGACGTCGTAAAAACTACCGAAATAGGCTTTTCTTTCCTGAAGAGTTTCAAAAGCCCTTTTTGGTTTTATTACATTATTCAGAAATTCAAAAGCTCTACTTCCCGAAAGTCTTATAACAGCTATAGCTCCTGTCCCTTGCGGAGTTGATAAAGCAACTATAGTATCTTTTTCCAAATTTTCACCTCTGTTCGTTCAAATTTCCAAATATGATTATATCACAATTTTTCTTTTCTAAAAAGATGGCTCCAGTATTATTCACTGGAGCCACTTATTTTCACTTGTTCTATTTACATTTGTCTATTTAAACCACTTTGCTATCTCTTCCATTTTAGACGCTATCTCTCTTAGTTTTTCCGAACTACCAGAGAGTTCTGAGAACGCTTTGGCAAGACTGTAGAATTCACTGTTTATCTGGTTCAGCTCGCTAGAAGATTTTAGTATAGAGGATGATACTTCGTTCATTAGCTCTTCAATATCGTGGAAAGCCTTAGTATTCTCCTGAATTTGTACACCGATTTGAGCACTCAACGAACCTATAATCTGAATTTTTTCTATAACAGTGTAATAGTTTGTTGAAAATTCATTCTTTGCTTGTTGAAGTTTCTGGAACTTTTCACCCGAGCTTGCGTAAAGTTTATCAAGCTCTTGCAAATCACCAGTGTACGTATCAACTTCTTTAACAAGGTTTTTGGAAAGTGTGTTTATTTCAACCGATAGCTTCATAACTTCATCGGCAACAACGGCAAAACCTCTACCAGCTTCACCAGCTCTTGCCGCTTCAATTGCGGCATTTAAAGCCAGCAAATTTGTTTGAGATGCAACGTTTTGTATCTTTGTTATAGCGTTCTTTATCGTCGAGAATTTCTCGATAGTCCTTTTTACGGTAGAACTAAATTTATCAAACACCTCGATGTTAGAGTTCACAGAATCATTCATTTCTTCGATAAGAACAACGTTTTTCAGTATTTCAGCTTGAGTGTTTTCTATATCTTTCAGAAGGTCTGTCAGCTGAACCGACATATTATTTGTACTATCTATAGAATTATCCAAGGTTCTTTGCAAAGATATAATTTTATCCTTTATATCATCAACGCTTGATACATAATTTTGTACAAACTCTTGGAATCTACCAACAGAATTGTTTAAGACTTCATTTGTTTGCGAAATTTGTTCAACTTCGCTATTTAATTCAAGCGAACTGTTTCGCATATCTTCCGCATACGTTTTCAAATTTTCAGACAGCTTCTTTAAGGATTTAATAACTCTTTCAAACTCGCCAGAAGCTCTTACATCGACATTAATTAATTCACCATTAGCAAATTTTTCAATAATATTAGCCGAGTTAAGTATATCTTTCGAAATAGAATTAACGAGTGGTATAGTTATCGTTACTGCAAGTACAAGAATAACTATTCCTATTATTATGTTTGTCAAAACGACTCTTGTGAGTTTCAAATCGACTTTTACATCGATTTCAGGAAGTTTAATTTCAGGAAGTGAAAATTTCTCCGGTTCCGGTATCTCAAATTCTGATTTAACGCTCTCCATCCTAACTGCAACCTCTAATTTTCCAAGTGTGCTCCCAGACACGTTAAAATCGTACTTTTTAGCAAAATAGTTCTCCGAACCAATTGCAAAAGAATATTTATCTTGAGTATTCTCT
The DNA here is from genome assembly GCA_964577745.1 of uncultured Fervidobacterium sp. Lineage (GTDB taxonomy): Bacteria > Thermotogota > Thermotogae > Thermotogales > Fervidobacteriaceae > Fervidobacterium. The sequence continues at coordinate 1,538 of CAZOAS010000203.1, read as the reverse complement.
TCCGTTCCAACTGACCTGGTTCCGGAGGAATCTACCTTTGTAGTTGAAAAAGCTTTCTGGTTAATATAAATCGTGAGTTCTGCACCGGTAAGTCTTTTAACTTCATCTAAGAAGTTTTCACCAATCTTACCAACAGCCACTATAAAGCCATTCACCGTATTTCCAAGTTGTGGGTGCATGACTGGTTGTATCGATATAGTATATATATCTTTCTGACCGTTGTAAAGAAAGATTTCGGCATACGCTGATGTAGCACTAAGGATTTTTTCCATACGTTGTTTTAATTCTTCCGCAAATTCAAAATCTTTGTACTCAGCTGACGAAATTCCAGGTGCTAAAGAATAGGCATATTCAACTAAATACTTATCTCCAGAAGTGTAAAATGGTCTTACCTTAACTTTCGGTTCGGCTTTTTCAATTGTCCATAAACTTATGTAATCAAATAATCCTCTTTCAGCGTAATTATTAAGCAATCCTCTCTTCTCGGCAATATTCAAATTTTTTTGCTCAGCGGCGTTGACAACATCTTTTGATGATGCACAAACCTTCGATACATTTTCAATTATTGATAACCTATCTTTGATTAAGTTTTCTACTATATTCTTTATAGATTCGGTTTCTTTCTCAAGAGTGGTAAGATAAACATTTTCGAATGCTTTATCAACTGATTCTTTTTGCTTTTCAACGGAGGTTCTTAGTTTTTCGTTGTACTCTTCGATATGCTTTTGCAATTCTTTTGAGAATGTATCAAAAAAGTCTTTAAAAATAACCTTCGGGTCTCCTATCTGTTTTTTTATATCCTTTTCAACTCTCGTTGTTTCGTTAGACAGATTAACGACCGTAAAAATTATGGAAAGTGTCAGCGGAATCGTTACCAGTAATATAGATAGTATAATTAGCCGTGTTCTGATCGACATAAGATCACCCTCGTGGGAAAGAGAAATTTATATTCTTTTAATTACTTCTGCCAGAATTTTTGCAATCATCTGTCCAGTTCTGTGAGCAACCTCCAGCACTTCCTCAGCGGTAAGGGGTTTCAAATCGTCGGGAACAGCTCTGTCAGTAATGGCAGAGATTGCAAGTACTTTTGTACCGGAATGAGTGGCTGCTATAACTTCAGGTACTGTGGACATCCCAACAGCATCGGCGCCCATCCATCGCAACATTCTTAATTCAGCAGGTGTTTCAAAATTAGGTCCTGAAACTGCAACGTAGACTCCTTCGTATACAGGAATACCAAGATCGTTTGCTACTTCCTTTGCTATTGCTCTTAGAGATTTATCGTAAGCATTCGACATATCAGGGAACCTTGGTCCCCATTCCTCGATGTTTGGACCTATCAAAGGATTGTCTCCCATCATATTTATATGGTCACAGATAATCATCGGTCTACCTACTTCAAAATCTGGATTTAGGCCTCCAGCTGCATTTGTAAGGAAAAGATATTTAACACCAAGTTGTTGCATCACTCTAACACCAAATGTTACATCTTTCATTGGATAACCCTCATAGTAATGGAACCTTCCGTTCATAAGTGC
>CAZOAS010000202.1:0-3444 GCA_964577745.1 uncultured Fervidobacterium sp. | reverse complement strand
CTTCGATTCTTAAGAGTTGGTTGTATTTTGCAATTCTTTCACTTCTTGAGAGTGAGCATGTCTTTGTAATATCTATATTTGATATCCCAGAATTGTTTATCGTTCTCGGTATGAATATGATAAATAAGTAGAGGAAAATCGAATGACACTTTGATGTGAAACAAGTTAAAATAAAACACCCCGTTTAAAGGGGCGTTTTTTAGTCATCTTGGTCGAATTCAGAATAGAAGATTTCATTCACTTCAGCTGAGTCATCTGGTGATAGATAATCAAATCTTAGAGGTGTGAATGGTGCATCTGTGCATTTCGGTGGTTTTTTACCATACATCATTATTGAGACCACTTTCTGACGTATGTACCAATTCAGAAAGTTTTCTTCCGAACCTCTCCCATCAAATTCTTGTAACCCAACCATCAATATGTACCATATCGTTTGCTGTAAATCTTCGTATGAATAAAGATACGCTTTGTTGATACTCCAAAAGTACCTTGTCCATCTTTCGACAAGATTCGCATAGCTTAATACTCTCTCTTGCCAACCTTGGATAAGTTCTTTGTTGTCAAGTTTGTTCTCTGGAACGTTCATGATAAATTACCCCCCACGGCGATTATTGGAGTTCTTAGAATTCTAATAATAGTATACACATGTATACGTATTATACCACAAAAAAGCCCCTCGTGTAAAGAGGGGGGTGTATTGAGATGCTCTATTATAATATATCTACGCTGTATCTCAGTTATATTGAGATTTTTGTTGTTTGTGAAACTTCGCCGATTATCTTTCCATCAACTTCTTGAGCTATTTTTTCTGCGATTTTTTTGTCTGTAACCAAGAGCATTCCGTATCCCATATTAAATGTCCTTAAAGCTTCCTCAAGTTCTACGTATTGCAAAATCCATTTCATGTATTCTGGTAATTCTAAGGTAATGTTCCAACCTTTGTCTTTGAGTATCCTTCGTAATGCTCTTAATATGCCTCCGCCAGTCACGTGTGCTATCGCTTTGACTGAATTGAAAACTTGTGGTACTTGGTTGTATATTCTTGTACCTGTAAGTATATCGAATGGGAGTGTTGATATGTCTATATTTTCTTCTTGTATTATCTTCCTTATAAGTGACCAGCCGTTTGAATGAAAACCACTTGCTGGTATTCCGATTATGGTATCTCCGTATTCAATTGTTTCAATTGGGAGTCTTTTTTGCAGTATACCAACGCAAAAACCAGCAACGTCCCAGTCGTTTTGTGTGTATATGGCTGGTATTTCGGCTGTTTCTCCTGCAACCAATGACATATTGACTTTTTCAAGTTCGCAATTTAGTGCTTCTATGAATTCGTAATGTTCTTGTGCAATGTGATGCACGCCGAGGTAATCCACAAATGCTTTTGGAATGGCACCTACACAGATTATATCGTTGTAGTTCATTCCTATCAAATCTTTCGCTGCGTCCGTCCATCTTTTGTATTGGATGTGTAACAGTAATTTTGAGCCCACACCATCGGCGGTTAAGACAACTGCTGGTGTTGTGAAGTTTAGTATCGTGGCGTATCCTGTTGGTTCTTTAATAACCCAATCTGGTAGTTTTATTTTCGATTTTATAAAGTCTGTGAAATCATCGTTTCTAAGTACATCAACACCGGAAGCCGAATATGTGTATTTGTAAGGTTTGTCCAATTTGGCTATGTCTTCTCTGTAAAACATTCCTTCGAATGAGATGTTTTTTATATTCTCATATGCCATCTCTCTGGCTTTCTCTAAGGTTTCACCAATTCCGATGGAGTGTAAGACTCTTCCACCGCTTACAATTAATTCTCCATCTTTTTCGCTTACACCTGCGTAAAATAGAAGGTGTTCTTCACTGTCACGATAATTGGGATTTATTTCTATCATCTGTCCTTTTTTTGGATTATCAGGATACCCTTCTGATGCCAAGACAACATCAACTGCGTATCTTTGTGGTTTGTAGTCTTGGAAATCTTCTGAATGGTAAGCCTTCAATATATTTTCGACGAATTTTTCTGGATCCATAGCAACGATTGCTTCCGTTTCTGGGTCGCCAAGTCTAACGTTATATTCGAGTACGTAAGGTTCATCGTTGACTATCATTAAACCTATATACAAAAAACCTTTGTAATGTATACCATCTTTTTTTAAGCCACTTAATGTTTTCTCAAAAAGAACCTCTACCTTTTCTTTCAGTTTTTCATCGATTTGTACAGGACCGTATGCGCCCATTCCGCCTGTGTTTGGACCTTTGTTGCCTGTAAAGGCACGTTTGTAATCTTTTGTGAATGGAAGCAGAGCAAATTTTGTGCCGTTGACTATAGCGATGGCTGATAGTTCCCATCCGTTTAGGAATTCATCTACAACAACTGGACCTTTGACGTTTGGTATCAGTTGACCAGTTATGAGTTGTTTACCTTTTTCGTACGCTTCGTCGAATGAATTGCAAATTAATACGCCTTTACCTGCTGCAAGTCCGTCAGCTTTGATAACGTACGGCGGGTTGAAATTTTTGAGTGCATCATAGAGTGTTTGTTGATTGGTTGCGATTTCAAATCGTGCTGTTGGTATGTCGTGCTTTTTCATAAATAATTTTGCAAAACATTTCGAGCCTTCAAGTTTTGCACCGTTTGAATCTGGACCAAAGACGTTATTTTTATTATTTGCAACACCTTTGACAAGGTATTCTTCTGATCCAGGTATAACCAAGTCAAATTTATCAAGCTCACTGAAATCTTTAATTTCTACGTTTTCACCTATTTTCTTCGTACCTGCGTTACCGGGATAAAAGTACACAGAATAGCCAGATTTTTTGAATGCCCAACCGATGGCGTATTCTCTACCACCACTGCCAAGGATACATACGTTTTTTATATCACTCATATTCTCACCTCAAATTTATATCAATGTCTAAAGACTCTGATTGGTGATTTGTAATAAGAGATGCCTTTTTCTTTCGCAAAGTTGAGTACTTCTTCGTCTCGTATCGAGCCAAGTGGTGCTACAACGCATTTCACACCTGCGTTTATTAATATCTCCAGACCATCTGTGAACGGAAAAAATGCATCCGAAGCTGCTATCGAATTTATAGCATTTTCACCGGCGAGTGTTGTTGCGATCCAGCAAGACCTTTTTCTTGAAGGTTGTCCACCACCAATGCCAATTGTGACACCATCTTTCGCGAGAACTATAGCGTTTGATTTTACGGCTTCGGCAACGATAAGTGCGAATTTCACATCTTTTATATCGCAGGCTTCACCGAACAATAGTTCGGGTTCACCTTCGAATTTTCGTTCAGAAACGACCAAACTTCCGAATGCCAATTTACCTGCGTATGGTGTATACTGCTTTGGTTGGATTAATCTGACTTTTTTCTTTGAGAGATATTCAACAGCTTCCGGTTCAAACTCTGGGGCAACGATGACTTCGAGGTAGGTTTTTA
>CAZOAS010000201.1:0-3450 GCA_964577745.1 uncultured Fervidobacterium sp. | reverse complement strand
GCTAACATACCGCACAAAGAATCCTCGCATTTCAATGCGGGGAGGAGGTCAAGAAGCAAGTTGAAAAAATGTGTGAAAATGAAGTGGAAGAATTAGAAGCAATGTATGCCAACAACATAATTACAGTTCAGATTCCAACAGAACTGGTAGCGGAGGAAAAACAAGAGTATGAAAATGAAAAATGATGACATAACGTATTGTCAAACTAATACTATGGTAATCCTTTTTTTACTTTGCTTCTGGTCTTCTTTTACTAAATAACCATTCTTTCATCTCATTATCTCTGTAAGCCAGTACCCATGAGGCGTGTGGTGATAATCCCAGTGAGCTCATGTATCCAGCCGGATATTCTGTGTATCTGACTTCGGCACCTAACCTTTTTAATTCTTCCACAAGAGTTCTTGAATAGACGACCGGTACCACATCATCGTCTTCGGCGTGGAAAAACCATAACGGGATATGCGCAATTTTGGAGAGCTTGTGAGGATTACCTCCACCACACACAACCACACCAGCGGCGAACTTGCCGGGACAGAACGTTAATAACGAGAGCGTTCCAAAACCACCCATAGATAAGCCGGTGACATAAATTCGATCCTTATCTATTGGCAAGCTCACAGTTAGTTGATCGATAATGATTGCTACTGTTGCTATCAATGTGTTAGGACCTAATTTTACCATATCTTTGTATACTCTGAACGATGTACCCCAATATCCGTTTTCTGGACATTGCGGTGCTAAAACAAAGCATGGATGCCTTTTTTGAAATTCCGGATGCGCCCAAGTAGTTGCCCCTACGTTAGCTGTTATTTGCCTTTCGTTATCGTCTCCCCGCTCTCCAGCACCATGCAAAAAGACGACAAGCGGATATTTTTCTCCTTCAACGATATTTGGTGAAAAAAGTCGATATGGCAATCTGGCAAATTCATCTTCGTAAATATGGGATTCAAATACACTTAAGTAATCCATACTTATCACCTCATAAAAAATTATACACCAAATACTTAAGAGTGATACAATAGTATTCAGAGATGTTTATTAATTTTTTTCTGACTTATCTGACTTAGGAGGGCTAACATGGACTTAAGCAGAATATTTGCAGTAGGTATCGGAGGTTTTCTTGGTAGTGTTGCACGCTATCTTATATCTCTTCGTATGAACGAAATGTATCCTGAATCTTTCATACCGTATGGAACATTAATTGTTAACGTCGTTGGGAGTTTCTTACTCGGTGTTATTATGGAGCTTTCAGTACGCTCTGATATGAATACCACCTTAAGACTTTTTCTTTCGACAGGTATAATGGGTGGTTTAACTACTTTTTCAACAATGAGCTACGAGACTATAGCTCTTTTGACAAGCTCCCAATATTTATATGCTGTACTAAACATAACACTTAACTTAATCTTTGGCTTGTCAGCAGGATTTGTTGGAAAAATATTGATAGACGTGTTGATTTAAATCAACTATATTAGCAATAACTAATTTGTTTATCTTTATGTTATTAATGCGTACTCACTAAGTTTATCTCATTTGTATCATTGCTTTATTGTACTATAATAATTAGTAATCTATAAGTTTGTTCTCATTTAGTATACACTTATACATTACTAGTTATTTCTTCATAATCTAAGTAGTACTTAATTTTTTACAACATTAGCCAGAAGTAAGTTACTTTATAATATTAAGGGAAAGAGGTGGAGATAAAGATGGAAGATTTCTACGGTACGTTTATAAAGATATTTGTTAAAGAAAACGAAAGGTGTAAAGAGTTTCACAACAAACCATTGAATCGCGTGATCGCGGACATAGCACTTGAAATTGGGATATCTGATTTTGTTGAATACAAAGCAATGGAAGGATATATATTCGACAAAAAGTTACATACTGCAATGAAAGAAGTAGTGGAACCGGCTTTACCAATCATTATAGAGCTCTTTGCAAGTGATGAATTAGCTCAAAAATTTATTGAAAGGGTAAAGCCATACATGAACAATGCGGCGATGTTTGTGTTCAACGATGTACACGGTATATTCTTTAGGAAATAGCGGCTAACGATTAGCGTGCTCTTAAAATGCCCAATAAACCACTCAAAAATGTGTGGAAGTATAAAACTATATTCATATTTTTCTCCGTGCGTTATAGGGCATTTTAAGGGCACGTAGTTTTTTATAGAAATTCCAAAAGTAATAAAATAACCAAACACCGCATGAATAAATGCTTTTTCAAACACCAAGTGAGCTACCAAAAATGCAATATAAGAAACCTTATATTGCATTTTTAGAATCAAGGTAAAAAAGTGTGTGAGAATAATTTGTAAGAATTTATGTAAGAAAAAGTGTGTGTGTAATAACAAAGTGCATTAGAATATTCTAAGAGTAATCAAATAACGTAATACAAATCAAAAAGATAATATAAATAATGATATTATAATAGAAAATGTAAGAAAATCTTTATATAATAACACAAAAGAAATATAGTTATAGCTTATTTAGTACAGTTGCATACATATTTAGGTAGGACAAATTAATTTAGTTCTTAGACTAATAAGATATACCCAAAAATTCGATATTTTTTTAGAAAGGGTGTGACAGGTATGAAGAAGTGGTTAAAGTTCTCATTGATAGCAGTATGTGTGATTTTAGCAACAGTTTTCATAGCGTTTCTATTCTGGGGAATGACTCCCGTAAAGGCAAGCGAAGGAGTTAAAGCTCTTTTAGAAAGTTCAGATGTTGTGACTGTATTTGTATCTGGTAAGGGTGATGTGATTTTTGAGCCAAAAGGTGTGACTGTATTAGCTGGTGTAGTATTTTATCCGGGAGGTCATGTGGAGCACGTAGCGTATGCACCTCTTGCGTATATGCTTGCTCAAAAAGGTATAAAAGTTGTTATTTTGAAGGTGCCTTTAAGCCTTGCTTTTTTTAGAATTGATGGTGCAAGGGAGTATATAGAAAAAGATACTAATATCAAATGGTTTGTGGCTGGACATTCACTTGGTGGAGTTGCTGCGTGTGAATTTGCAAGGAAGAATACAGGTTTAGTAAAAGGGCTCATTTTACTTGCTTCGTATCCGGCCAGAGACATGTCGAATTTTGATGTTCCTGTTCTTTCTCTATTGGGAAGTAACGATGGTTTAGTGAGTCAGGAGAAATGGAACGAAAAGAAAAATCTTTTACCCAGGTATACGGAGTATTTTTTAATACAAGGTGGAAATCACTCTCAATTTGGTGAGTACGGCTTACAAAGGCACGATAAACTCGCTGAGATTTCGTCAATAAAGCAAAAACAAATCACGGTTAACAAGATTTACGAATTTGTTTTGAAAAATGTCGAACCACCTCACGTATCACAATAATTACACCCTATCCTGCATAAAATAATAAATGGTAGTACCACTTACTAAACAAATAATGTATAATTTAGTTAAAGCTAGCACCTGTCCTAAGCTCT
>CAZOAS010000200.1:0-3491 GCA_964577745.1 uncultured Fervidobacterium sp. | reverse complement strand
TCGGGGTGTACTCAAGGGTGGATTCTCGTTTTAGTAAATCTTTTCTTTCGTTCTTTTACTTTGGAAGTGCAATCATCGGTTCTATGGTGGGAACTTTGTACAAGTTCCCACCTTTGCTTATTTTACTACCAATCCTCATATTTCTTATCTTCAAAAACGTACGATTATCACTTTTCATCGCAATTTTTATATTCACAAACTTAACAGTGATAAACGATGTAAACATAAATGATGCTCAATTCGTCGGAATTGTGAAAAGTGTTCAGGACGGCTCTTCAACAGTGGACTTAAAATACTACGATGGAAACAGATGGAAAACTCTTGGATTTGACGTGAGAATTTACAAAGAAGAGAAGATAGGCACAATAGTCTACTTCATCGGTGAACTCAGAAAAACAAATTCTTATCCAAGGTATTATGCAAAAACTACCTTATACGCCACATCGACAAATTATTCACCCGTATCTTCGGTGTACAATACATTTGAATCGTTTAGATCATTTACAACAACTGTTGACCCATTTTACCAAAATCTATTCGGCAACCAAACAAGGGACGAACATTTCATAAAAAGTGGATTGTTCCACATATTTTGTGTTTCTGGAATGCACGTGAGTATACTGTATCTATTCAGTTATTATATCGTATCACTTTTCACGTACAGAAAAATGATGCGTGAAATTCTTTCGTTGATATTCCCAACGATTTTTGTGGTAGGTTCGGGAATGAACCTTCCATCGATTAGAGCACTATTAATGTTATTACTTTCCTCGTTATTTCGTATCATCGATTACAAAATCAATCCAATCAACACAGTTTCTCTTGTTGGATTACTCATGGTGTTATTTAACCCAGAAATTGTATTTTCACTTTCTTTTTATATGACGTTCTTTGCAACTATTGGTGTACTATCAGCTACGAATAACTTATTTGCTAATATAGGTGGTTTTCTTGGAAGTGCTCCGTACGTATCTTTGCTCTCGCCAGTAAACGTCTTCTCCATACTCGCGACTGTTCTCGTATCTCTCCCAGTTGAAATAGTGATGTTCGGTCTAACAATATCCTATATGTTTTTCATCGTTAAACTATACTTTCTGAGTTTGTTCGTACTTTACGCATTACTTCCATTCTCATGGTTTATACAACTCATAGCTTATACATTCTCAAAATTCCCATTGATACCTCAACATTTCGTAATAACAATTGCTTTCTCGCTAACATACATAATATACTTAGCACTAATGCAAGAGTTACAAAAAGAAAATAGCATCGATGCATGAAAATTCACACACCGATGCTATCTATAATTCTTGAATAATTAAGACTTTTTAGTTTTCTTTTTTGAACACTTTGGACAAACGCCTCTAAACTTCACATCGAATTCCTCAACGGTATAACCAGCGTTGGTAAGAATTTTCACGTATTCTTTCATCACACTTTCTGGTGAAAGTTCACCTTTCAGCTCGTAAATCTTCCCACAAGAATTACATATGAAGTGTGAATGTTTGCTTTCCTTATCAACAAGTTCATAACGATAAACACCTTCATCGAACTGAAGTCTTCTCAAAAAACCAAGTTCCACAAGCAAATCAATCGTTCTATAAACAGTTGCTTTACTAACGTTGATTCTTTTACTTATTAAATATCTGTACACTTCTTCCGCACCAAGATGTTCGCTATTTGTCTCGATAAAAACTTTAAGCACCTGTTCGCGTTGAGGGGTCATTCTCCAACGTCTATCTTTAAGTTCTTTCTTCAAACTATCTACATGCATCTTATCGCTCCCTCATTTTTATTCTTTTTTATTCTTTTAAACGTTCATGACTGGTTTTATATCAATCTTCCAACCGGTTAGTTTTGCAGCAAGTCTGGCATTTTGACCAGCTTTTCCTATAGCAAGTGACAACTGATTTGGCGAAACCAAAACTCTTGATGCTTTCGACTCGTAATCCAATATCTCTACTTCGATAACACTTGCAGGAAGAAGTGCATTCGCAATAAGTTCTTTTGGATCGCTTGACCATTTAATCACATCTATCTTTTCAACTTTTAATTCTCTCAAAATAGGTGCAATTCTTGAACCTTCCGGACCTATACAAGAACCAACTGGGTCAACTTTTGGATCATGTGAAATAACCGCTACCTTTGTCCTTACACCAGGTTCCCTAACAACTTTAACAATTTCTATAATACCATTTTCTATCTCAGGCACCTCTAACTTCAACAACCCGATAACAAATTCAGGATCCGTTCTTGTAACGATAATTTTAGGACCTTTCTTATCTTTCTTGACTTCCCTAACATATACTTTTATCAAATCAGATTGCTCGAATTCCTCACCCGGTATCCATTCTTTCTTTGGCAAGTGTGTTTCAAGCTTACCAATTCTTATATCGAGCCACTCTGGAGTAACTTTCAACACTTCGGCGGTGACTACCCTTCCAACCAAATCTGAATATCTTTCGTATTGTTTTTCTTTTTCTATTTCTCTTATCTTTTGAATCAACACTTGTTTTGCAACCTGAACTGCAAACCTTCCAAGTTTCTTTATATTCATCTTCCTTTTGACAATATCACCGATAACGGCATCCGGCTTGATTTTCAGCGCTTCATCAAGCGAAATTTGAAGATTCTCATTCTCAACCTTATCAACAACTTCAAGTAACTGGTAGGCTTCAATTTCTCCGGATAACTTGTTTATAACTATCTCTACATTTCTTTCACCTGTCTTGTTTTTATAAGCACTCATAAGCGCTTTCTCTAAAATTTGTATAGATTCATCTACAGAAATACCTTTTTCTCTTTCTAATTCTCTAAGAGCTTCAAGAAGCATTGGACTGTTCATATAATACATTCCCTCCCTCAAAATTTTAAAATTCAATTTCTAAGTTAGCAGACTTTACTTCAGCAAAATTGACAATTACACTTTCACCATCAATTTCCAGTATGATTTCACCAGTTTGCAAATTTACATCTTTTATATATCCTGTGTAAGTTTTTTTTGCCTTAACCTTTGCAAGCTTTCCTTTAAATCTTTCAAAGTCCTCCAACTTTCTTAACGGTCTATCCAAACCTGGTGATGAAACCTCAAGGAAATACCTTCCTGGAATAATATCTTGAGCATCGAGTTCCCTTTCAATTTGATATGACACAAGCTCGCAATCTCTTGTGCTAACGTAATCATCGACTTTGTCTATAACCACGGTTAATATCCACTTACCACCTTGGGATTTATACTTCACATCGAACAATTCAAGTCCCATCGAAGAAACTATAGGCTTTGCAATTTCGGTAACCTTCTCAACAATTTGTTTCGGATTTAAACTCATAAAACTCACCTCGTTTTTAATAATCGAAAAACCGGGACTAATGTCCCGGTTACAGATAATTTTTTTACTGGCGGAGAGGGTGGGATTTGAACCCACGGGTGGTTTATGGCCACCGCACGCTCTCCAGGCGTGTGCCTTAGACCCCTCGGCCACCTCTCCACA
>CAZOAS010000199.1:0-3493 GCA_964577745.1 uncultured Fervidobacterium sp. | reverse complement strand
AACTATTCGAAGGGGGGATTACATGGAGAAAATGGAAAAGATGGTTAGTTATGTTAAGTTTGAACATGAACTTGAGACTGAATACAGAGAAAAGCTTGCCGAAGCCAAGAGAAAAAGTGACGTACGAGATGTATTTTCCGAATTCGTGATAAAGTTGCTGAAGAAAATTATCCCTGAAGTTTCCTTATCCATGGTGGAGTATATAAAATTTGACGAAAAGGAATTTAAATACGAATTCACAGGCGAGCTTGAAAAGTTAATAGAAGAGATTGGGAAGAGCAGTGACTTGAAAGCAATCATAAACCGCATGTATGAAAGTGCATCGCATAGATACAAAAAGATTGAAAATGATGAAAATATCGATTATTTCAGAGTCAACAACAGATAGTAATTCTCCCCCTCCCCACCCCCTAAATAAAACATTATCCCCGCAGATGCGGGGATTTTTTATCTCAATGGAATCTCATCCCTTCAGTTACAATTCCTCCATTTTTTGCTGCATAAAATGTAATTTTGTTCTTACCCGGGAATTGAATGTATTTTACGTGTAAACAACCATCAGAGGTCTTTATTACACCATTCTCACTAACTTTATCAATTCTTACTATAGTCCCAGGTACCGCATCTATATCAATGTGCGCTATTTCACAAGCTCCATATATTTTGACCTCCGTATCGTTTAAAATCGTTCGAACTCCGGGCATAGGATCGTAAGCACGAATCTTATTTCTCACTTCCCAAGCTGATTTTGAAAAGTCAACATACAAATCTTCTTTCTCTATCTTCGGGGCATATGTGGCTTTTGAATGGTCTTGTGGTGTAAGAGGAACTGGATATTTGCTCAAGAATTCCCCCAGAAGCTCTGTACCAAGACTTACAAACTTTTCGTAAACACTTCCAAATGTTTCACATTCCCCAACTTCAAACGCTCTTTGTAAAGCAATATCTCCTTCGTCCATTCCTTCGTTTATTTTGAATATAGTCACTCCTGTCATTTTTTCCCCATTTTCAATGGCTCTTTGCATAGGCGCCGCTCCACGATACTTTGGAAGAAGAGATGTATGTACATTGTACAATGGTATCATATCAAGAAACGGTTTCTTTATTAGTCTTCCGTACGCTACAACGATACCAATGTCTGGTTTATATTCATTTATTATTTCTGTACCCTCTTTGTTTAAATTCGATGGTTGGAAAACAGGAATACTATATTTCAGAGCCATCTCTTTAACTGGGGTGGGAAGTAGTTTCTGACCTCTACCTCTTGGCTTATCCTTTTGAGAAATAACTGCTACGACCTCAAATTTGTTTTCAACAAGATACTGCAAATAAGTGGCGGCAAATTCAGGTGTCCCCATAAATAAAATACGCATATGAAAACCTCCTAATATACGGACTTTGGAATTGGAAATCCGGATTCCGAAAAATATTATACCACCACTTTTTTCCAATTTGAAAATCTGAAAAATAGGTAGGTTATGAAGAAGACTATAAGATTGCTTATAATCATACCAATGAATATTCCCTTAAAGCCAAGAGTTATCGAAAGGAAGGCTATTATTGGTATCCTGATTCCCCATAATCTTAATATGTCGCCTATCATCGTTAAAAACGTTTTCCCTGCTCCTATTAGAGCATTGTTGTAAATCATATATGCGGTAAATATCGGCATTGAGAAAGAAATGTACTTGAAAAATATTTCTCCCATAACAATGACTTCTGGATCATTTATGAAAAATTTGGTAACTTCCTTTCCGTAAAAAAACGTTATCAAAGATAATACACCAATTATCACAACATTCCAAAAGAAAGCTTTCCTAACAGTCTTTTCCGCATCTTCAAATTTTCTTGCTCCCACAAATTGCCCTACCATCGTTGAAACCGCACCGGCTAATCCAAACGAAACCATAGAAACAAGGTTTGTTATCCTATTTCCTATACCGTAAGCACTTATAACAGCTGGTCCGAACATCGCAACGTATTTCATAATCATGGCAAAACCAGCGGAAGTAATAGACATACCAAGTGCACTGGGCAATCCAAGTTTAAAAATCAGAGCGATTATTCTCCAATCTGGTTGTAAATCGTGTTTTGAAATTGTTACCATTGCTTTTCTGGATACCACATGATATATTGAAATTCCAGCAGCAACAAATCGACCTATGTTAGTTGCCCATGCGGCACCTGCAACTCCAAGCTTTGGGAACGGACCTATACCAAAGATTAACAACGGGTCGAAAATTATGTTGAGTAAATTCATGTAAAGAGTTATACGCATTCCAAACTGAGAATCGCCAACGGCTCTCATCGCGGACGTTGTTGCATTTATCACAAATACCAACGGTAAACCTAACATGTCTACTATATAATAGCTCATCGCATACGGTATTATAGAAACGCTCTTAGTTCCAGCTATGGCTTTTATTATTGGATATGCAAAAGCAATTCCAAAGAAAGTTGATAACAGTCCTATACTAATTGTAACAAGGTACAGTTGTCCCATCGATTTTTTTACGGCAGACATATCACGTTTCCCATAATTTTGCGAAACTATAGCGATACCAGCGTTCGAAAAACCGATAGCCAAGGAGATAAATGTGAAAATAACTGGCCATGTTACAGTGGAAGCGGAAAATTGAATGGCTCCCAATTTACCAAGGAAATAAGAATCAACGATGTTGTATATCGTTTGGAAGGCATTCGAAATCACAAGTGGCCAAGCTAGATGGAATATCGAATATTCAATTTTTTCGTTAAGCACATCCACACGAGCCATAAACGATTCTTCCTTTCTGTGAACGGTTAACGGTTAATAGTTAACAGTGAACAGTGAACGGTTAACAGTAAAATAATCATATCGTCGACCATTAACTGAACACTGACCACTGTTCACTGCTAACCGTCAATTACTTCGCTTTCCGAACTATTTTACCATGTAAAATAGTAATGTTCAAGTGCTATCTTAACCACGGATTTCAGAGTCCGTAATTCGTATAAAACACTAAAATAGACTTTGAAAGAGTAATAATTGAAATATTTGAAAATAATAGTAAAATATTAAGGCAGTACAAAATGGTTATCGGTGCACAGTGGACGGTGAGCGATGAACAGTTAACTGTTCACTGTTAACTGTTAATTGTTCACTGTTCACCGTTAATCCCGAGAAAAGTGGGCAGGCGCGGGCAACCACACAAGGTTGACCTGAGGAAAGTCCGGACTCCATGGGCAGGATGCTGACCAACGGTCAGGTGGTGCGAACCACGGATAGGGCCATAGAAACGGAAACCGCCTGAAAGGTGTTACCGAGTAAGGCAAGGGTGGAAAGGTGAGGTAAGAGCTCACCAGCAGTGCAGCAATGCACTGGCTTGGCAACCCACATCTGGAGCAAGGTCAAGCAGGGGGTTGGGCGGTCCCACCCTTACTCCCCCGGGTAGACCGCACAGACAGATGCCTGCTTAAGACAGAATCCGGCTTACAGCTTTTCTCGGGATTT
>CAZOAS010000198.1:0-3518 GCA_964577745.1 uncultured Fervidobacterium sp. | reverse complement strand
CCTTTCTCTATTATCCTTCCTTGGTCGAGTACGTATATTATATCAGCATTTTGCAAGACTTTGAGTCTGTGTGTAATTATTATCATCGTTGAACCTTTCATCTTGGTACGGAGTGTTTCGATTATATCTTGCTCTGTTTCTGGGTCAACAGCTGAAAGACAATCATCGAATATATAAACATCCGCTTGTCGCATAAGTGCACGTGCAATTGTTAACCTTTGCTTTTGACCGCCTGATAACATTACTCCCCTCTGTCCTACTATTGTATCATATTTTTCTGGGAATTTTTCAACGTCTTCTTCAATTGCTGAAAGCCTTATCATCTCTTTGACCTTTTCAAAGTCGTATTCGTTCAACGCAAATGCAACATTTTCTTTAACAGAGTTAGAGAAAAGAAAAGTCTCTTGTGGAACATAGGATATTAATCTTCTTATATCTTTTGAGTGTAAAGTGTTTATATCTACATCATTTATAAACACTCTACCATGTTCAACAGGGTAAAGTTTACTAATTATTTTGACAAGTGTTGATTTTCCACTTCCGACAGTACCGACTATACCAATGAATTGACCTTTCTTAACTGTGAAATCTACGTTGTTGAGTACGTACCTTTCCGTACCGGGATATTTAAAACTCAAGTTTTTGATTTCTATCTTTTCTATAGAATTGATTTTCACGGGTTCTTCTGGTTCTTTTACTAATGATTCTACACTCTGTAATTCTTTCAATCTTTGCAAAGATGCGCGCCCTTGTTGTATTACGTTCATCACCATTCCATAGGCGGTCAATGGCCAAATCAACATACCTATGTAACTGTTGAATGCAATGTAATCACCAAGAGTAACAGTACCTTTAACAACCATTGGACCACCAACCGTGAGAGCTAAGAAAAATGCGAGTGTACCAACAAAATGTACTAATGGCCACATCACCCCCCATACTCTTATAAGAGCTATCGTAGCTTGGAAATTTTCTTTTGCTCTTTTTTCAAATAGTTCTTCTATCTTTGGTATTATCGAAAAACTTTTGATAATTCTAATACCATCCATCGTTTCTTCGGTATATCCACTCAATTCTGAGTACACATCTTGTACCTTTCTTGAACGTCGGAAGATAAGTTTTCCAAACAGTGCGGAAATGAGTATTATTCCGGGTAATGGCGAAAGAGCGATAAGTGTCAACTTCCAGTTAGTTGACGTTGCCATGAAGAATATAGTCATAGAGCTCATGAAAACCGCATCGGTGAGCTGGACAACACCAATTCCAAGCATCCTTTCAACTGTAGCTACGTCATTTGTGAAATACGCCATTATATCACCAGAACGGTGTTTATCAAAAAAATGCATATCAAGTCCGAGGATTTTGTCAAACAAATTTTTCTTGGCATAATAATCAAAATAACGTGAACTTCCCATTATAAAATAACGCCACCAAAATCGACCAAGTAGCATGCCAAATGCGAGTCCAAGAATCGAAAATACAAAAATTCTAACTTCACTTAAGTCTTTTATAGTTTGTATAGCGTTAACAGCTTTGGCAACAACTTTTGGAACGAAAAGCTGAAGAAGATCGATAACAATTAGAGCTATAATTCCAAAAATGTAAAAATACCAACGTTTTTTCAAGAAATCTAACAACACAGTCGACACCTGCCTTGTATAAGTTTCGAGTTTAGAGTAGCGAGTTGTGAGTGAAAGAACTACAAAATTTATTTTTTGACTCGGAGTTCGGAATTCGGAATCCAACCAATATTAATTTGCTTTGCGAACTAATTTGATTATATCATAAAGTTGGAAAAACGGAATCCGGAGTCCGAAGTTCTGAATCGGTGAGAAAGAAATAATAAAAACTCCGGAATCCTTCTTGGATTCCGGAGTTTGAAATCAAAACTATTTTAAACTTATCGGATTCCGGTTTCCGGACTCCGTACTTCGTTTTATTACATTGGATAGTATCCTCTTTCTTTGACAGCGTTAGCAACTCTGTTAATTGCAACGATGTATGCAGCTGTTCTCATGTCTGTGTTGTATTTTTCTTTTGTCTTGTAAACTTCGGCAAACGCATTGACCATCATCTTTGTTAGTTTCTTTCTGATATCGTCGATGTCCCAGAAGAATGTTTGGAGGTCTTGTACCCATTCGAAGTAGGAGACTGTAACACCACCAGCGTTTGCAAGAATATCTGGAACGATGAGAACGCCTTTCTTTATCAATACTTCTTCAGCTTCTGGTGTTGTTGGACCGTTTGCACCTTCGACAATGATCTTTGCTTTGATGTTGTTTGCATTTTTCTCTGTAATTGCGTTTTCAAGAGCTGCTGGAACAAGGATATCTACATCGAGTTCGAGTAATTCTTCGTTGGAAATTGGTTTACCTTTTGGATAACCTTTGATTATACCCTTATTTGAATCTCTATAAGCAATCAAGTCATTAACATCGAGACCATTTTCGTTGTAGATACCACCGCTAACATCGCTGACGGCAACTATCTTTGCACCGAATTCTTCACTGAGTATCTTTGCACTGTAAGAACCAACGTTACCAAAACCTTGGATTGCAACTGTAGCTTTAGAGATATCTTTTCCAAGAGCTTTACAAGCCTCGTTTGCTACGATAGATACTCCCCTACCGGTTGCTTCTGGTCTACCTTCCGAACCACCAAGGTCGAGTGGTTTACCTGTTACAACACCGAGAGCCGTGTAACCAACATTCATACTGTACGTATCCATGTACCATGCCATTATCTTTGCGTTTGTGTTTACATCTGGAGCAGGAATATCTTTTTGTGGTCCAACCATAACTTGAATTTCTGAGAAGAATCTTCGGCTGAGTCTTTCAAGTTCTTTTTCAGAAAGTTTGGTAACATCAACTTTGACTCCACCCTTACCTCCACCATATGGAAGGTTCATAACAGCACATTTCCATGTCATCCAAAAAGCGAGTGATGCAACTTCATCAAGGTTTGTGTCGGGGTGATATCTGATTCCACCTTTTGCGGGACCTCTTGCTGTGTTGTGTTGTACTCTGTAACCTTCAAATATTTCAACTCTACCATCATCCATTACAACTGGGAAGTGAACTTCCATAATTCTCTGTGGCCAGAGTAAGAAGTTACCGATATTTGGGTCAAGATCCATCAAGTCAGCTGCTTTTAAGAACTGCTTTTGAGCATTTTCATATATTGGTCCGAACGGTTTGAGGTTTCCTAATGTGCTTAACTTCATCTTTCTGCACCCTCCTTGATTTTTTTCCGCAGGTTGTACCTGCAACTTTGAGCATTTACACTTCTATTATCCTTTACATCATTAACATGAGCAACCAGAATTTTTGTGAAGAGTATCACATTTTCTGAGGAAATTATTGAAAATCTTCTTTTTTCTCATACATATACAAATATCTTCAAGTATGCATTTTCAATTATTTGTTGAATTCTTAGAATAATCCAGTAATTTCTCCGTTTTCGTCTATATCGATATTCACAGCCGCCGGTATTTTTGGTAATCCGGGCATCAACATTAT
>CAZOAS010000197.1:0-3529 GCA_964577745.1 uncultured Fervidobacterium sp. | reverse complement strand
ATACTTCAGAGAAGTTATTCACACCATTTTTCACAACAAAAGTACACGGAACAGGTCTTGGACTTGCTATTTGTAAGAAGATAGTTGAAGATGAGCACAAAGGAAAAATTTATCACGAAGCCACAGAGGATGGGAATAGATTTGTCATAGAGTTACCTAAGGAACAACGATAAAATTATAAAAATTCAGAAAGGTATAGATTGGAGGAATCAAAGTCATGATGGAGATTATGTTAAAAGCGAAAATACATATGGCAACTGTGACAGAGAAAGAGATAGAATACGAAGGAAGTATTGGTATCGATGAGGAACTATTGGAATTGAGTGGTATAAAAGTGAACGAAATGGTCCTCGTTTCCGATGTCAACAACGGTAACAGATTGGCAACGTATGTTATACCTGAACCACGTGGAAGTAGAAAAATTTCTCTGAATGGTGCTGCTGCAAGACTTGTTGAAAAAGGAGATAGGATAATTATCATGGCTTTTGCTATGTATGCGCCTGACGAATACAAGGGTGCGAAAGTTCTAATAATGAATTCAGACAACACGGTGAAAGAAATTAGATAAAAAATGACCTGATTATGAATATCTAAAATGACCTGATTATGAATATCTAAAAATACCCAAGGGGGATTAAGATGGAGGTTTCGATAACAGTTTCACAAGACAAAATGGAGGCATATTTAAAGATTTCAAACCTATTGCCCGGAGAACAAGTTACTTTGGATAGATTAATGGAACCTATCAGAGAAGCAAAGATAGTGCATAATATTGACTACGATGCTCTGAGAGCTTTTTGTAAAGACCCCGTTCAAGATGTTACCGTCTTGTTTGCACATGGTGATTTACCAAAAGACGGCGAGGATGGGCGTGTGGTGTTTGAAGTAACGGCATCAAAAAGTCCAACTACAACCTTTGCCGGTAATAAAGTTGATTTCAGAGAATTCCCTGTTCAAAAGCGTATTATAGTCAAAAAAGGTCAAAAAATTGCAACGATTTACCCACCAACGGAAGGGATTCCCGGAAAAAATGTGTACGGTGAACAAGTACCAGCAAAAAAGGGTAACGAAGCCAAGGTTTCCCTTGGCAAGAATGTAACATTAAGTGAAGATGGGACGTATATAATATCAACATCTGAAGGAATTTTGAAAGTAGACCCTGAGAAAAATTATATAGAAGTCAGTGAATATTTGGAGATAGAAGGTGATGTTGATTACACAACGGGGAATATAGACTTTCCTGGTGTCGTGTTAGTAAAAGGTGATGTAAAACCAGGATTTATTGTTAGAGCTAAGGGTGATATAGAAATAAATGGTGTGGTCGAAGCTGCAACCGTTATTTCTCTTGAGGGGAATGTCAAAATTTCTGGTGCTAAGGGAAAAGATAAGGGATTAATAAAGGCAAAAAAAGAAGTGTATGTAAAATACGCTGAATCTATAACCATAGAAGCTGAAAATCTCTTTTTCGAACATAATTTATTGAATTGTACTGTGAGAGTTACACAATCAATAATCGGAAAGGGTAGAAATTCATCAATTATTGGAGGGGAATATATAGCAGCAAGTCGTATCGAAGCTGATGAAATAGGGTCTGATATGGGCGTTAGAACGTATTTGGAAGTGGGTGTTAATCCATATATGAGGGAAGAAATTAAATTGTTAAAGGCACAGATAGAGATTGATAAAACGAGCATCCAAAAACTCTTAGCAATAGTGAAGCAGTACAAAGAACTTAAGGAGAAAGGTGTGAATATTCCATTCGACAAAGAAGAACAATTTTCTAAAGCCACAAAGACGCTGATAAATTTGAGAGAACAACTTGAAAAGAACATCACAAGGCTTCACGAACTTGAAGATAAAATTTCACGTGTGACATTCGATTCTATAATCATCGCCAGAAAGGTACTTTACGCCGGTGTTGAAGTTTTTATCCACAACAACAGGTATTATTCAGAAATTAATTTACAGAAGGTTGTTTTACGATACAATGGAGAAAAAATAGTTGCTGGCGGTTATTCTGGTTAAAAAGGAGGTTAGAATATGTCCAGCCTAAGGGTTTTACCGGAATTTCGGTCAATGGTATGGGGAAATTCTAAGATAAATGAAATTTTCCAAATTGAATTGAAAGAACCGGTAGGAGAAATTTGGCTTCTTTCAGGACATCCGTTGTACGAAAATAGACTTGAAGACGGAAGAAAGGTCAATGAATTTGGTCAAAGATTGTACAATGGAAAGTACCAGCGTTTTCCAATTTTAATTAAACTTGTTTCTACCAATCAATGGCTCAGTGTTCAGGTACATCCGGATGATTGGTTTGCAAAGGAATTTGAAAATGAACCTTGGGGTAAAAGTGAAGCGTGGTATTTCCTAAGTGATGGTGAATTCGCTATTTGTGAAGATGCTGAAAAAATGATAGAGCTTGCTGAGAACGGGAAGCTCGATAAGATGTCGGAGATATTAACTTTTGTAAAGGTAAAACGTGGTACGTTTGTGAATATACCGGCAGGTACAGTTCATGCTCTTGGTCCAAATAGCACGGTGATAGAAGTCCAGCAAAGTTCAGACCTTACGTACAGAATATACGATTGGGGTAGACCACGTGAAACACATCTGGAGAAGGCTTTAAAGGTTTCTAAGAATATAGGATGCTCGGAGATTATTTATGAGAACGCAGAAAAACTTGTAACAAATTATTTTGTTATGGAAGTGAAAAGCTTTTCCGGTACATTTTCATCGGATGTTTCTTTACCAACGATCTCCATACCACTTGAGATAAACAAAGATTTCAGTGCAACTATAAATTTTGAAAGGACGTTTTTGAGAAATAACTTGTACGTTTATGATTTTTTGAAATAAAAAAGCAGGCTTAAAAGCCTGCTTTTTGTTTTTTTGGATTTTCTTATTTTCGGAATGTTTTACTCTTCTTTCAGTTTTTCTTCTAAAACGTCAAGAATATCTTTGACTGTCAAAAGTTTCTCTACTTCTTCATCTTCAAGTTTGATTCCAAATTCATCCTCAAAGACCATAACAAGATCGAATGCATCAAGCGAATCGGCTCCGAGGTCTTCAATGAGATGACTGTCTTCATCGATGTCTTCAATCGGAACATTCAGCTTCTCTGATATTATCTCTGCTACTTTTTTAAAGAGTTCTTCTCTATCCACTGTAACCGACCTCCCAAAGAATTCAATTATAACGCTTATCTCAACTTTTGAGGTGTATTGTACCTATATATACCCTTATATCTTGCTATATTTTAATCAATGTTACTATCTTTGTCAATAACTTTTCTTTTTGTTTCGTACAACTGCTCTACTAAATTGTTTACCAGTTTGAATGAATTTTCCCAGAAATCAGGTTTTGATATATCTATTCCCACTTTACTAAGCAATTCTTTTGGTGATAGACTCCCACCGCTTTCAAGTAGTGAGACGTATTTTTTGGCAAAGGATTTCCCATTTTCAAGGCACTTTTGATAAAGTGATATCACTAAACAATGTGCGAAGTTGTAAGCGTAAACATAAAATGG
>CAZOAS010000196.1:0-3543 GCA_964577745.1 uncultured Fervidobacterium sp. | reverse complement strand
AATGAATATTTTTTAAATTGGAATGTTTACAAAAATGGCCGTTATAAGGTATAATTGTAACGTAACTTTAAATTCTTCAAAAAACTTCAACAAAATCATAGGGCGGTGGTCGTGTTGTACGAATTGTTTGAATCTGGTGGTAAGTTGTACATCAGAAAAGGTCAAGGACGTTTGACACAACACGAGATTGTTGAAATCACTCAGAAGTTATCGGCGCTTGGTATTCGCCAAAATTTCAATTTTTTGGCAAGTATCGCTATGAAGACCGAAGAGTACATTGAAGAAATTACACCGGAGGACATAACGGTGTACATCTCACCTGATGAGATGGAAGCCAAAGTTAGTATCAACGTTCAATGGGCTTTTGAGTTCGAAAAAGTGATTGAGAAACTGAAAAATGCGAAAGTTGTGTATGGGATACTTGAACAGGAAATTAAAAGAAACATAGAAGAAAGAAATAATGAATTTGTGGTGGCGTGCGGGAAACCTCCAGTAAATGGTGAGGATGGTAAGATTATAATGCATGTGGAATTACCAAAGAAAAATGTGAGAGAATTGTCCAAAGAAGGAAAAGTGAATCTTTACGACCTTGATATATTCAGGTTTGTAAAAAAAGATCAAGTAATTGCCGAAGTGGTTCCACCTACGGAAGGTATCGATGGTATGTCTGTAACTGGGAGGGTAATAAAGGCAAAAAAAGGCGAAAAAGCGGTATACATTCTCGGAGATAACGTTTACTTAGATGGTAATTTGATAAAAGCAAAGACTGAAGGCGTTCTGAAATTTGAAAACGGTAAATTTTCCGTAGACCCTATACTCTTTATCCCAGGTGATGTGGATATTTCTATTGGAAATATAAATTCCGAAGTGGATGTCTACATAAAAGGTTGGGTTAGAGCTGGTTTTAAAGTAATTTCAAAAAAGAACATTACCGTGGAAGGTGGAGTGGAAAAAGATTGTGTACTTGAAGCAGGAGAAAGTATAACTGTTAAAGGCGGAATTTTTGGCGGTGAAAAATCAAATATATCTTGCCAGAAAAATTTGTACGCTAAATTCATACAAGATGCTAAAATAAACGTTGGTGGCGATATTTACGTTAACGAATATATAATGAACAGTGATATAAA
Organism: uncultured Fervidobacterium sp.; assembly: GCA_964577745.1. Classification (GTDB taxonomy): domain Bacteria; phylum Thermotogota; class Thermotogae; order Thermotogales; family Fervidobacteriaceae; genus Fervidobacterium. Next base: position 2,416 of record CAZOAS010000196.1, on the reverse strand, counting down.
GTGCGAAGGTTCTCTCTTTTTGAGTGGTGAGAGGGGTAAGCTGATTAATACAGAACTGTGTTTAAAATATGCAGCATACGTTAAAGAGATAGTCGGTGGTAAGCGGAGAGTTAAAGTTGAAGGTTTTTCCAGACGTGAATTGATAAGTATAATCAAAAAACTTGAGGAAGAAAAAGAAAAGCTGAAAAAGATTATGGTGGATTTATCAATCAAGATAAAGGAGTGTGTTACAAAACTTGTTGAAGGGAAATTAACACCTCAAGAAACGGAAAAAGAACTTAGATTGCAAAGAGAACTCACTGAAAAGTATAAGAAAACTCTCGAAACGTACGGAAAAATCGATGCTCGTATCTCAGAGATGAAAGAATTACTCTCTCACGTGAAAGGAGAAGGTTCAGTTTACATAACGTCTAAAGCACGTGATTTGAAGGTTATCCTTAAGGATAAACCTGTTGAAATTAAGGAGTCTTATTTCAATGTTTTGTACATAGATGAGAATAATGAGGTGAAGTTTGAATGATGAATTTTGAAGAGCTTTGTGAATATTCAAAGGTTTTTGGGACAACACTTATTGATGAGTACATATTAAAGTTCTTTAAAAACACTGTTGCCTTGAGAAGGTCAAATGATTCTTCAAAATTTTGGAGTGTGAGTTTCTTCAACGATGTGTTGGTTGAGGATTTTGTCTTTGATAACGTGGAAAAAGCTCGCGAAACTTTCAGTTTTTTACCAAATGTCTTTCAAACGGACGAGTTAGTTGTCTTGTCTAAGGAACCATTACCGGAAGAACTAAAAGATATCTATATCGCTTCCGAAAGATTAAGAAAGCTATCCGATATAGAGCAACGCCTTACGAAATTTTCTTATCAGATTAGCGGTATAGGTTCTATATTGTCTTCTTTAACGGAACCACTTCCCACAGAATTGATTTTACCACTTTTCTCGGAAACTATCGCTGAGTTATTCATCACACCTGTTGGTGTTTACAGACGTATGAAAGATCATGCATCTTTGATTTACTATGTTGGAAATCATAAGTTCGATGAAAGCATAACCATTCCTAAAATTAACGGGTTTATATTTGGTAAGATTATCAACAGTTTCGGTTACGGTTTCGAATTCGATGGAACGGAAGATGAGAAGTTTTACGTGCTTTTAGCTAAGGAAGATTTCGAAATTGAAGAACAAAGTATACTGAGTGCAATCGGACTTGTTTTTCAAAAAGGTCGTGAATTGATGAGGAGTACTGAAATTTTCAATGAAAATGAAAAACTTATCCAGCAGTACGAATTTACTCTTAGGTCATTGTCTGAATTTTCTGTGTACGTACTATCATCGAAGACCTTCGATGAGCTCAAGAAAAATATCGTCGATTATATAGCGGAGATTTATCAATCAAAATATGTACTTCTATACGAAGGAAGAGAAGAATTAAGGCTGAGTTTTTCAAAAAGTTTGGAAAGTAAGTCGTTCCCTGTTGTACTTACTTGTGAGGAAATAGAAAACGAAATTAAAAAAGCTCTGGATTACTATAAATTTGAAATAATGGATGAAAAAGTCGTTATAATTGTCGGAGAAGAACTATTGCCAGGTTATATAAACGAACAGGTAAAGAACATAATTAAAGAAACGATTTCAACGGAGATACTCAGAGCTATTGAAAATGTCTTCTATCAAGAACAGTTAATCAAAGAAAAGGCTTTAATAGAATTTTACAATACCGTGATATCATTTATCGTTGAAAACTATCTTGCATTCCAAGAAATGCTTCCCAGTGAAATTTTAGAGATATTCGAAAATTACAGTAAAAATTTCTTTCCGTTTGTTATTAAAGGTATATCTTTGTACAATAAATATGCTTACGGTCAGACGGAAGGTTTAAGCGAGTTGGTTATTAACAACCTTACCAATCCTTATGGAAGAGTGTATTACGAAAAAAGGCGTGAACTTTCCACAGACGACGAAAAAATACTTATCTTAGGTAGTATAATACTATTTAGTGCTATTGAATATTCACTTTTGCTTAATAAGGACGAATTTAATAAAGATGATATACTTACGTTTGCTGAATTTAGATATTTGCGTAAGTCACAAGATGAGCTTGCAATAATTGAAGGGAAAGACGAATTTGCAACTGTTACGATAGATTTCGAAGGAAAACAGTACAGCATATTGCCGAAAATATACCTTGAATGAATAAGAGGAGTGAGAATCATGATATTCACGTTAACTATGAACCCTTGTCTTGATAGATATATTTACGTCGATGAACTTATAATAGATGACACTATACGTGCTAAGAAAGTTGTCGATTACCCTGCAGGAAAAGGTATCGATGTATCGAGGGTTATTAAAGAGCTTGGTGGAGTTTCGATTGCTATTGCACTTGTTGGAGGAGATACAGGTCGGAAATTGG
>CAZOAS010000195.1:0-3548 GCA_964577745.1 uncultured Fervidobacterium sp. | reverse complement strand
ACTAAAAGACATAGGGCACAGTCCTGTTGTGGAAACTCCGCAAGAGATTGTAAAACTCATTAAAGAGTAAAAAAAATAAAAGGGGCACAAAGCCCCTTTTTTTTTATATGCTTAGAAAATAACATCAATTGATTTAACCAAACCATCTCTCACCATCTTGGAATACGGTTCCGGTATCACACCGCCATCGAATTTAATTTCTTCTGAAGCTGTCTTTAAAATAACAGATTTTGCACTGCTTAACTTGTAAGTATCAATTCTTTGAGGATTGTGATACGTGACAGTACACTTTCCAAGGAATTTAAACGAGATTTTGCCCTCATCATCGAACAACCAACCAGCCAAAACTGGTTTGAACTCAAGAGTCAGCTTACCATTTTCGAATTTAAATGGAGAATTGCCAACTAACATTAGCCACCATATACTTAAGAACTCAGCCGTTGCACCGCTGAGTCTTGCTACAAAACCGTTGCCATGCAATGTTTCATCTGGGTTTGCACTACTTGCAATAAATGAAGAGTTTTCAAGTGGACTTCGCCCATACATCTGTGGATCCAGAAATGGGACGAAAACATTTTTAAAATCGGAATAGAATTCTTCATACAGACCGGCTTTCAGAAGTTCAAGCATATATTTGTATTCCATGTGCAACCATATCGATTCATTCTCAAGCCAACCTGGTGTGAACGCCTTTGCACGTCCGATTTCTATACTTGCATTTTCAAGTGAAGTGTTTACTTTGTACATTTTTAATTTACTATCGTACAAAGGACTTTCTTTAATTTTGGAATAAACATCTCTCAAGAAACTTTTGCTCTCGTAAATTTTGAAACCTCTGACTACTCCTTCTAAGAACAACGGAAGTGTTATTCTCTTAAACCTTTTCGCTCTCACGTATTTTTCATCTCTGTTAGGCACGTCTCCTATAACTTCATAATCAATGACCTCGTAATAATAATACGTTGGCATTATACCATTGTTTTCTTCTATCACCTTGGAAAGCTTGTCTTCCAGTTTCTTTAAGAATTCGTTTAGTATTTGGACGATTTCGTTTGGTTTGACACATACCTCAGTGCCTTCAAATCCAAACTTAGTGTTCTCTCTGTAATTTTCTCGGATGTCCGATATTCGATTCCAAAAATCGAAATCTTTACTTTCATCTTCATTTAGACCTCCGAAATAGTTATCAACAGCTTCGTGAAGTTCTTTCAAAAGCCGATGAACTTCAATTGGTAACTTTATCTCTTTGTGTGAATAAGCTTTCAATCTTCCAACTAAGAACTTTATTAACCTTACAAGTTCAAACGATTCTGCAACAGACGAACCAAAAAGCCCTGGCAGACCATTCAAAGCATCGTACCATCCGGGTTTACCTGCTTCCATTTCTATACCTATCCCTTCTGGATCAAGTGTTGCAAACTTTATCAATGCAATGTTAATAAGCTTAGTTATAAGGTTCGTTCTGTAAATATCACCAGTTCCCTTCTTTGTTCTCATTACGTTTTTGTATTCTTTTCTTGAGAGAATGAGTGACTTCTTTTCTGGATCTTCAACAAGCGAATAATACTGTCTTACCTTACCACTTGATAAAACGTATCTCTTCTCACGTGGAAGAACAACTTCACTGTTATCGTAATACGTATAATCATGTTCCTCAAAAAGGAGTTTTTTCTCATGATCCGGAAATATTTGGAGGAATGATTCAATTAAATCAAGATTATACGTCCAATGGTCTGTCCAAAAACCTTCACCGTGCACTGCATCAACTTCCTCTTCGCTTAACTCTATCAATTTTCTTATAAATTCCTCTTCTTCTATATTCAATCTTATATTTTCTCTTTCTATAAACATTGCAGCTTTACCTGGAGTAAAGTACCCTTGAGAAAGAAAAACTTTCATTTTTTCGGCATCTTCCGAGTTCAATACGTTTTCAAGAAAACCAAGCTTTTCATATGAGAGCTTATATCTTACACCGTTAATCACCAATGGATTGTATCCATCAGTTTGGATCAGATTTACAAAAAATTTGATATTGTAGCTTCCAACTTTTGGGTTGAAAAACACATCGTTTCGCCTATTTTGGTTTATGTCCCTGTAATTTCCATTACCACTCGAATAGTATTCAGCAAGGAGGTTGAAATAGTTGTAATCCCTCTCAAGGTCGCCGTGTTTACGTGAATAAACGTGATAAACCTTCGTTCCCTCGGAAAAGACTATCGGGTATCCACCCCTGAGTATATTGTCGATGTAAGTTTGTTTTGAATACTCATCAAATAACTGTGAACCTGTATGGACCTCTACATCTTTGGCTATATCATCAACGATTGATCTTGTCTCTTTGAGTTTGGATAGCAAATACGCACGGTCAATCAATCTATCTCTGTACGATTCGATAATTTTTTCGTCTGGAACGTAACCCACAACCGTTAATATCTCAACACTTTCCATAGGTTTTAATGAACCTTTGAAAGGAGTAAATGCACATGCAACTTTATTTGTTGTATGTTGTTTTCTTCCAAGGATAAAATCTAAACTATTTTCAACAAATAAATCGGGGAAAGAATACGAGGTTTCTAAGCCGAAGACATTGTCTGGGTCAACAATTGGTACAGGTGTTTCTGAAACTCCTGACCTAAAAGTGGTCGAAACATAGAAATTAGCATCCCTTATCTCCTCAACACGAGCGACATCTTCGGTTGAAGACCTTAATCTAAACAAGGGGATTTTAGACTCCAGATTATAAACATTCATCCAAGCACGTATTGTATTGCCCATGTGTTTTATCAAATAATCATTGATACCTGTTGGTAGCAATGTTGACATACCATCTAGCATCTCTATTTCTAAATCATCCGATGAAACATTTTTCACAGTTACAATTCTAACAAGCGCCGCTAATCGTTCGTTTGGTAATGTAAAATAAATAATATTGGTTTCCAATCCAAGATTGTTGTTATTTTCACTCAATTCAAGTTCATTCTTGCCGATGTACATCCTTTGAGTTGATGTTTTTGAAGTTCTGAATGTGAACGGTTCGTAGAAATTACCGTTTACTTTCATGAAAGTCCTGAAACCAAAATTATTGGTCAACTGGTAAGCTCTAAAAGCAGGATGAAACTCAAGAATAGGCTTATCCTTATTTGAAATCCCAAAAGCAGTTATACACTGTCCTCTATTTACATAAAACACCCACAAAGGAATTCCTTTCAGTCCAGCGATACCTGGTAAAAAACTGGAAAATGGTTTCGTATTATTGTAATCCTCTATAACAAACCTATCCAAGTTGTCAAAAAAATACTTCATAAATATTCACCTCTCTTCAAAGAAATTCTCAGCAGATTCAAAGTCTATTCTATTATGTAACTTGTTTCACTAAAAATTTCCTCCATATCTTACGCAAGTACTTATAAAATGTAGCTAATCATCTTTATTAGATGTTTCACACGATTACAATCAATCATGGTCTGGAAGGTCATACGGAAAAAACACAAATTGTTAGCAAAATTCTTCAATTTGCTCTTCAAGGCTTAATTTTTCTCACCTCTTTT
>CAZOAS010000194.1:0-3555 GCA_964577745.1 uncultured Fervidobacterium sp. | reverse complement strand
TGTTTAATTAACAAAACGGCTCTGTATCCGTGCATTAAAATGCGGGGTTTTAGATCCGAGAATTTCTATAAATATTGGAAAGTACTTATCTTTGATTTTTCAACAACATCGTTCAAAAACGTTGTTTTCCCAGTTTGTCTGGGTGCTGAAATGGTAAAGTATCGATATTTTTCTATGTATTCAAGAGCTTTTTGCATTTCATCTGGTCGTTCAACGTAATAGCATGTATCTTTATCAACAGGTCCTGTGGTACAAAATCGTCTCATTATGGATACCTCGCTTTTCGGAATTCGTACCAAACAATGTTTTTACTAATTCCGGAGTCGGATTCTCGATTCCGATTTTATGCTGATTCCGGATTCCAGTTTCCATTTTCCAAATCTTATTTGTAACTCGTGACTTATAGTTATCTTTTCACAATTCAGCATATTACTTGCCTTTTAAAATTATTATACCATATTCTCTACAAATCACTTTTTTACAATTGTGCTGTTTTTACTTGTAAAATGTTCAATTCCGTCAAAAATCATGGTAAAATATATAATAAGTTGTGATAGTTAAGCCTTGTATCAAAAAATTGGCTAAATAATTAATTAATAAACGATTCGAGGGAGAAATATGAAAAAATTCAATGTTAAAGAAGCGATAATTAATGACATAATAAATGTATCAACACAGTACGGAGAAAATTTTGTAGTTGCCTTCTCAGGAGGTATGGATAGCACCGTTGCTGCTTTACTTTGTGCTGAAGCTGTTGGAAAGGAAAACGTGGAACTCGTACATGTTGTTTACGGTCCTTATTCATACGAAAATAGCATCAAAATTGTCTCAGAATTTGCCCAAAAGCACGGTTTCAAGTTAACTCTCCTAACAAATCTTGGTCAAGAGAAGATCTGGAAGTACGGTCCATCTTGTAATATGTGCACAAGAGAAATTAAGATGGGTACTGTGCTTGAGTATGCCAAAGGACGTATAGTGGTAACTGGCTCAAATTCCTCAGATACATGGGGAAAGACAGGCTTAAGAGTGTTCAATGGGATGTATGCACCACTTGGTGATTTGGGAAAAGATGAAATTAGAAAGATACTCGATGATTTCGGAGTAAAAATAAAGAGAATAGGAGAGCATGCTCTGAGAGAAGGCTGCAAACTAAAACATCTATTAAAGCCTATGACTAACCCTTCGTATCATGGTCAAGCAACAGCGATTGCAAATGAGATATTACTTAAACACTTTCCAGATGGTAACGAGATTGCAAATGTAAAAATTGTAGGTCCACTTTCAAAGAATATTGCCATAGTGAACCTCAAACCCTTTAGAATGGAAGTTTATGAAGTAGCAAAAGAAATTGAAGAAATCAGTGTTATTGATGAAGTGATAGTGGCTGATAAACCACTTGTTTTAACAATCGTAGCTAATCCATCTATATACAGAGTAGAAGAATCTAAATTTTGGATAGTTGAGGGAAAATTGAAACCGGAGTTTGCAGTACCAATAAAAGTAGAATGGCATGAGTCTAAGAACAATAAACTCAGAACGTTTCATGTTGTGGAGGTGCGTGAATGGACGACATACGAGACAGAGAAAGACGAATACTTGGAGAATTTGAAGAAAAACTCGGATATCATTTCAAAGATATCATGCTCTTGTTCAATGCCCTCTGTCACTCAAGTTACGCCTACGAAGTGAATCAACTTGGCAGGAACTTGAAAAATAACGAAAGGCTTGAATTCCTTGGCGATGCCGTGGTTGAGATGGTTGTTTGTGATTTATTGTACAGGAATTACCCGGAAGCAAGTGAAGGTGACATGGCAAAAGTCAAAGGAGCCGTTGCCAGCGAAGAAGTACTTACTGAGATAGCGAATGAATACCAACTTGGTAAGTACATCTTCCTTGGCAAAGGCGAAGAAAAAACTGGCGGAAGAACCAGAAGTAGCATTCTTGCTGATGCATTTGAAGCTCTATGTGCCGCTATATATCTTGATGGTGGACTGGATAGTGTTATGAATGTTTTCGGTAAACGATTTGTGAAGGCTATAGAAATATTTTTGACAGGTCAAAGGATATTTGATTATAAAACGGCTCTCCAAGAAATTACACAAGAGCATTACAGAGAGCTACCAGAATACAGATCCATTAGAAGCGAGGAAAATGGAAAATTTACCGTTGAATTGTACATTCAAGGGCGTAAGATATCAACGGGAAGTGGAAATTCGAAAAAAGATGCTGAAAAAGATGCAGCGAGGAAAGCGTATGAGTTGCTTATAGAAGAGCTTAACAATGGGAGTGAGTAAGTATCGATTTAGAAACGTTACTCAGGATGTACGAAGATTATTTGATGCATGTTCGACGAAGTTCGGAAAACACAGTTAAAGCTTATATAAAAGACATCAGAAGGTTTTTTGAGTATATCCAAAAGCCTCCGAAGGATGTTACACGGTCTGATGTAGAAAAATTTATCAAAGCCTTGTCTAAAGGCGAAATTACCGGTGGTAATGTCACGGAAACGACTATATCGCGTTATATCTCGTCTTTGAAAACCATATTCGATTATCTTCAACTGCTCGGCGTAATTAGCGAAAATCCAACGGAAAGAGTAAGACATCCAAGATTGAGAAAGAAGATACCAAATTTCCTAACTATTGAAGAAGTTAAACAGATGTTAAATGCTTACAACGAAGAGAAAGAATTAAAATACAAAACGATTATATCTGTACTTTATTTTTGTGGGTTACGTGTTAGTGAATTGTGTAATTTGAGGGTTGAGGACATTTCATTTTATCCACCTTACATAAAGGTTATTATGGGTAAGGGTAATAAAGATAGACTTGTACCCATAAGTGAAAGTATTGTACCGATACTTGAAAAATACGTCGATAGATACAAACCAAGAATCTATTTTATAGAAAACAAAGGTAAACCGGTACATCCGTCAACGGTTTTCAGGATAGTTAAACGTGCGGCAAAGCGTGCTGGAATAACAAAACATATCCATCCACATACGCTTAGACATTCTTTTGCTACACATCTGATAATGAACAACGTAAACGTCAAAATAGTTCAAGAACTATTGGGACACGCTAATTTGAGTACCACAAGCATTTACTTACACGTTGCAGATAAAGAAAAATTCGATGCAGTTAAAAAATTAGTGATATAATAAATAATTAAAGTTAAGAGCATAATTTTTGGAAAAAAGAGGTATGAGAATGGAAAATCAAGCTGGAAACAAAGGTATGAATAGTTCTGTCAGTACAACAAATGTAGATATCGATTTTAGTGTTTTTATAAAAGACATCGAGAAACTACTCGATAGGTCATTACGTGCCGATGAGAAGGAAGAAATAGAAAAAGCTATAGAAATCGCCAAAATAGCGTACGAAGGTCTGTATAGAAAATCAGGCGAGCCGTTCATTGTCCATCCATTGGAAGTTGCTAAGATAGTTGCATCTTTGAAACTTGATATGGATAGTATAGTCGCAGCTATCCTTCACGATGCAATAGAAGATAGCAACGGTAAAGTAACTTACGAAATGATTGAGAAAAAATTCGGAA
>CAZOAS010000193.1:0-3602 GCA_964577745.1 uncultured Fervidobacterium sp. | reverse complement strand
AACAATCTTTGTGATATAATACTTTAAGAAGGTGTATATTAATAATATGTGAATATTTACAGAAGGGGGGAACTTTTATGCGAAAAGGTATTATCAGTTTTTTGGTCAGTGTTTTTTTATTTGTTTTGGTGACTATTACTTTTGCTCAGAGCCCTCAAATTACACCTTTATCAAAACTTTACTACGAGCTAAAAGCACTTTTGGAAAAGCCAGACGTTGACTTAAACAAAGCAATCGGTGAAATTTTACAAAAGTATGCTCCCATTGTTGAACCAATACTACCTCCAGGTCAGTACGAGGAATATTCTCTTGGACTTTCCGAGCTTGACAGAGCCCTCAAAGAACTTGGAATATGGATTACACGCGCAACAGTTGAAATTTTCAATCAGGAAATTGTGGAAGGTCCGTTTGAACTAAACTACGACAGAGAAACGGGACAAGCAACCGGACTAATTACAAAACTGAAAACAGGAAAATACAACGTTATAGTTAAAGTCTTTGGACTCATCGATAACAAAGACGAACGTATAGTTGCTTATGGTCGAAAAGACAGCGTAGAAGTCGTCAGAGACAAAATCTCGCTCGCTAACATACCGTTAAACATAGTAGTAGGAACCGGAGCTGTACTTGTCAATGCTCTACTTGATTTCCAAAACTCTGAATTTACACCAGGAGATGTTGTAGCGATAGAACCAGAGGACGGTCAGTTGAACGTTTTACCAACGGTTACACTAAAATGGGATTCACTGCGTGCGAGATTGTTTGATTTGTACTTTGGTGAAGAAGGGGAATTGGAACTGAAAGAAATTAACTATTTTGACAAGCAATACACAATAGAAGGACTAAAACCAAGTACAACTTATCAATGGAGAATCACAGCAAAGAATGCTTTTGGACAAGTTGAAAGTCCTGTTTTTTCATTTAGAACAGGTGATGCTCCAACGGCACCAGAAAACCCAGTACCATACGATGGCGCAAAGAAAATTTGGATAGAGCCTGTTTTGTTATGGGAATCTGAAAGAGCTGTGAGTTTCGATATATACTTTGGAAAGAGTGCAACGGATTTAGCTTTGATTGGTTCTTCGGATGGAAATATGTTCGAATTACCACAACTTGATCTTGGAACAACGTACTTCTGGAAAGTCATTGCAAAGAATGCTTTCGGTGAAGCTGAAGGACCTGTTTGGGCATTTACAACTGGTGATGTACCGACTAAACCTGTTCTTAAGGAACCGGTCGGTGAAAAAGTATGGCTACAACCAACCTTTAAATGGGAGAGCGAAGAAGCCTACGAATATGAGATTTACTTTGGAGAAAAATACGATGATATGCAACTAATTGCAACTACAACAGAGCTTGAATACACTTTACCATACGAATTGCCAATGGATACCACCTATTTCTGGAAAGTTGTTGCAAAGAACGATTTTGGAGAAAACGTTAGCGATGTAGAGATGTTCAAAACAGGAAAAGCCCCTGATGTAATTGGACCTATCCAGCCGCTCGATGGTGAAGAAGATGTATGGAAATCTCCAACACTCGAGTGGGAATTCGAATGTGCTGATACATACGATGTATATCTTGGAAAATCAATAGACGAACTCGAACTTATAACACAAGACGCTACAGAAAATGCAATTACAGTTGAAGAGCTCGAACTTGGCACAACCTACTATTGGAAAGTAGTTGGAAAGAATAGATTCGGAGAAACGGAAAGTCCAATCTGGAAGTTTACGGTAGGTAATGTACCGGCTACGCCGTTTAATCCAGAACCACCAGATGGTGCCGTTGACCAATTCAACAATCTCGTACTTAGATGGGAAAGTTCAAAAGCTGATAGATACGACCTGTATATAGGCTTTACACCAGACAAACTCGATATTTACAAAACTGATATAGTAGAAAGCGCCGTTGAACTTTACGACTTGCTCTTCGGTGTAACTTATTATTGGAAGGTAGTAGCGAAAAACAGATTTGGAAATTCTGAAGGACCTGTTTGGAAGTTCACAACTGGTCAAATACCAGAAAAACCAGAAGCTATTTATCCGAAAGACGGAGATACGGAAGTACCACTAAATATATCACTTAAATGGAAGAGTGAACGTGCAGAAGAATTCGATTTGTACTTTGGCACAATTTTACTTGACCCGCTTGGTACAACAACATCTACAGAATATACATTACCAACGTTGCATTACGGAACATGGTACAACTGGAAAGTAGTTGCAAGGAACAAATTTGGTGAAATAGAAAGTGACTTCACATTCAGAACAAAACTACCAACGGTAGAAAAACAACAATCACTCGGAGGTACAAAGGCAGATACAGGAAAGAAATTTATCAAAGCATCCGACGGCGGATACATACTTGTTGGTAATACTCAATCCTCTGAATTACCCGACTTCAAAGGCGAATCAGATATAATCGTAATTAAATTAAACAAAGACTTGGACGTTGAGTGGACAAAACTCATCGGTGGAACCGGATGGGAAGAAGCAACGGATGTTGTAGAAACAAAAGATGGATACGTTGTACTCGGTTACACAGCTTCTACAGAAGTCGATGGTCAAAAAGGTAAAGGCGGATGGGACTACTTAGTTGCAAAACTTGACAAATCTGGTAATACAATTTGGACACGTCTCTACGGAGGAACAGGAAACGACATAGCTTACAAAGTAATTGAAACATCCGATGGTGATTATCTGATAGCAGGTACAACAAACTCTGTAAATGGTGACACTGGTGGAAATATAGGTACATGGGATGCATGGTTGATTAAGATTGACCAAAAAGGTGATATTATAGCGAGCAAAGTATTTGGTGGTCTTGACAGAGATAAAGCAATCGATGCAATGGAAGTTGCAGATGGTTACATTATAGCAGGTGTTACATACTCACTTGAAGGTAACATACCATACAACCACGGAAGTTCAGATATTTGGTTATTTAAAGTCACAAAAGATCTTAATACAATAACACTTAACAAAGCATATGGTGGTAGTGACCAAGATGAAGTTTCTAAGATATTCAAAGCCAAAGACGGTAACCTCATGTTGATAGCTTACACCACATCCGTTGATGGAGATGTACAAAAGAACGCAGGTTACTGGGACTTCTGGGTAATCAAAATTGATATGCAAGGAAACATCATATGGCAAAAGACATACGGTGGTTCTGAAGAAGACGTAGCTTACAGTGGTGCAGAATTCGCAGATGGTGGATTCATGATAGTTGGACACACATTATCGAAATTGGAAGAGTACAAAGGAGGAGTAGATATATTAGTTATAGACATAGATGAATATGGAAATCTAAGATGGCAAAAAACATATGGTGGAACACTTGCTGATTACGCATACGATGTCTACTTAGAAGAAGATGGAACAGCGATTCTTGTTGGAACAACATTCTCAAAGAACAGCGATGTTGGAAAGAACATAGGTGGTAGTGATATTTGGATATTCAAGATAAAATAAAAAATTAAAAATGTAAAACAAAAAGGTGGCTCTATTAACGAGCCACCTTTTTTTCTTTCAAAACAAAAAATCCAGCGAAAAATGTATTGCTAACATTTATTAATTTTTCAAATTTTTTCAATTCAT
>CAZOAS010000192.1:0-3603 GCA_964577745.1 uncultured Fervidobacterium sp. | reverse complement strand
CTCGATGGTGTTATAGTCGATACCGCAAAGTACCATTACCTCGCTTGGAAAAGGTTGGCAAGTGAGCTTGGTTTTGAATTCACGGAAAAAGATAACGAACGACTTAAAGGTGTAAGTAGGATGGAGTCACTTGAAATTCTCTTGTCCGTTGGTGGAATTAAGATAGATGATCCGAAGAAAAAAGAAGAACTTGCAGAGAAGAAAAACAACTGGTACGTTGAATACATCAGTAAAATGACTGAAGATGAGATTTTGCCCGGCGTGAAAGAATTTCTTGAACTGTTGAAAAACAACGGTGTGAAATTAGCTATCGGTTCAGCAAGTAAGAACACCATGACAATTTTGAATCGTATCGGTCTTGCAAACTTTTTCGATGCGATTGTTGATGGAACGAAGATAACGAAGGCAAAACCAGATCCCGAAGTCTTCTTAAAGGCGGCAGAAGAAATGAACATTGATCCGAAAGACTGTTGCGTTTTCGAAGATGCTGTTGCAGGCATAGAAGCTGCAAAACGCGCTGGAATGAAGGTAATCGGTGTTGGTAATCCGGAGATTTTAAAAGATGCAGATAAAGTTGTTAGCTCACTTCAGTCTTGTGGTCTTGAATTGATAGAATTTTAAAATACGAAAATCTTCAGGAACGGAGGGAAGTCAAATGTGGGACGTTGTCAGAAAGTCTTACGATTACAAAGATAATTACGTATACGAAACACTCTTCACCCTTGCAAATGGTTACCTTAGCTTGCGTGGAATTGAAGAATTTTCCAAAAATACCATGAAAGGTACATACGTTGCAGGTATATTCGATAAATCGGAAGCGCAGGTCACAGAACTTGCAAACCTTGCTGACCCACTTGTACTTACATTATACGTCGATGGAATCCCCGTAAACTTAGATAGTGCGGAAGTTTTATCTTACGAAAGAAAACTCGATATGAAGAACGGGACGTTGGTTTCCAAGTACGAAGTGAAGATAAAAGAAAAGATACTCTCCATCGAATCGGTAAGACTTGTGAGCAGAGTTAACCTCCACCGATTTGGGATAAAATACAAAATAACACCAGTCAATTTCTCTGGAAAAATCATCGTTGAAAATGCTATCGATACAAACACGTACAACGGATTACTCGATCCACTCAACAAAGTACAACATTACAGAGTCTGTGAAATCAAAGACTTACAACCAGGTATTGGCGTGAGAATAAGAACCAACGATAAGGGTCATGAGATAGCCTTTGCAACAACGATTTGCGCAAAGGATGAAAACGGTGAAAATATATTAAGATTTAGGAAATACAGAGAAATCAATCAACAACCTGTTGAAATATACACCATATTCGTCTCTGAAAAACAAACCTTCACTCTCGAAAAATACGGTACCGTTTACACATCACTTGAAACATCCAATGTCTTTGAACATGCCAAATGTGAACTTGAAAAGTTCATACTCAACGGTTTCGATGAAGAATTGAAAGCTCATATATCGCATATGGAAAAAATTTGGGATAGGATGGATATCAAAATCGAAGGTGATGAATTAGCCCAGCAAGGTATTCGATTTAACCTTTTCCACCTGTACGCATGTGCACCGGATAATCCAAGAGTAAGCATAGGTGCACGTGGATTGCACGGTGAAGGTTACAAAGGACACGTATTCTGGGATACGGAAATATTCATGTTCCCGTTCTTTTTGTACACATTACCAGAATATGCGAAAAATCTCTTGCTTTACAGATACAACACACTTAACGGCGCAAGGAGAAACGCACAGACAAACGGTTACAAAGGTGCGCAATTCCCATGGGAATCAGCCGATGATGGAAGTGAAGTAACACCAAAATGGGGAGAAGATTACCTTGGTAATCCAGTCAGAATATGGACAGGTGATGAGGAATACCATATAAACTCAGACATAGCTGTTGCCCTTGTGCATTACTTTGTCGTAACTGGTGATGAACAATTCATGATAGATTACGGAGTAGAGATGCTCCTTGAAACGGGAAGATTTTGGGCTTCTCGTGTTGAGTACAACAAAGAGAAAGATAGGTACGAAATAAACAAAGTCATAGGTCCAGATGAATTCCACGAACATGTGAACAACAACGTATACACAAACTACTTAGCGAAATGGAACATGCTCAAAGCGGTTGAATTTTACAACTGGATAAAAGAAAAAGATGCAATAAAGTTCCAAAGATTGAAAAACTATCTCGGACTAACTGACGAAGAGGTTGAAAGTTGGAAAACAATAGCAGAGAAAATCTACATACCAAGAAAGGAAGGCGAAAAACTAATCGAGCAATTCGAAGGATACTTCGATCTTGAAGAGCACGAAATAACAGAATGGGACGAAAATGGATTACCAAAATGGCCCAAGACAGTTGACTTAACAAAACTCGGCGAAACGAAATTGATAAAACAACCAGATGTTGTCATGCTTATGCTTGTTTTACCTGAAGAATTCACCGAAGAGGAGATGAAAATCAATTACGAATACTATGAAAAGCGTACTATGCACAAATCATCACTCAGCCCATCGATGTACTCGATAATGGGGCTAAAAGTTGGAGACGCGCACAATGCATACAAATACTTCATGAAAACCGTACTCGTTGACCTTGAAGACAACCAAGGAAACACTAACAATGGATTCCACGCAGCATCAGCAGGTGGAGCATGGCAATGCGTTGTCAACGGATTCGGTGGAATGACACTCAACAGCCAAGGCATGCTCGAATTCAATCCATGGCTACCGGAGGGCTGGAAAACGCTGGAATTCAACATAAATTACAAAGGGGCAAACATGAAAGTCAAGATCACAAAAGAACACCTAAAAATTCAAACGGATAAAGAAATCGAAATCAAGGTGAAAGAACAAGTCAAGAAACTATCGGTAGGATTGAATAAGTTTGAAATCTAATAAAGAAAAGAAATGGGCAGACGTACCGCCCATTTCTTTTTTAAGTAATTTGTTTCTTTAAACTTTCTGAATAACCCGTGGGGAAACACATGTGAGAAGTATCACAAGCGCTTTTACTCTATTCAAGAGACAAAACCATGATAATATTTACACACAATTCGAACATTCTAAAATTGTGATGAAAAAGTGGATATTTGAAAATATATATTCAAACTAAAAAATGCCCGTGTGGGCACTTTTTATGTTTTTTGTAAAACTGACTAACTAAACTTGACTATAGATTATTCATCAGATTAGTAAAGAAATCTTTTATTTCTTTCCAAGATTTTTCAACCTCTTTGATGTCTTTGTTTTTTTCAGCGTCTCAAAATATACTAAGGCTCTGAAAAATATCATGGGATTGTATTTCTCGTATTTCTTACGTAACATCAATGCTAAGTCATCAAGATTCCAATTATATTTTTTCATCAAAAACCATAAGTCATAAAAATCCTTTTTTAATCCGCTTTGACTAATCGCTATCATTCTCATACAAGCTATATCTTCATCACCACAAATAATTGTCTCGCCTATTTTCGATGGAATACCTATCCATGGATATTTATACTCGAACAATGAAACATTTACACCATCTAAGAAGAAAATAATTGTTCTATCATCTATGTATGAAAATTCGACATTAT
>CAZOAS010000191.1:0-3628 GCA_964577745.1 uncultured Fervidobacterium sp. | reverse complement strand
ATTTTCTTCGTTTTAGTATATATTCTTTCGTACGTTTTTCTTAGTAATGTTATGCCCACGTTATTTAGGTTTGTCTCTGCTTTGATTTTAGGTGGTTTGATAGGGTATGTGACAAATATGCTTGCTATCTGGATGTTGTTTAATCCGAAGAAGAAGATTTTCGGTATTCAAGGAGTTATTCCGAAAAGAAAGAATGATATAGCCGTTGGGTTTGCGAATGTTATTGAAGACCAGTTGATAAACCACAAGAGTATTTCTAATTTTTTGAATCAAAATAGGGATGTGTTTGTTAAGATTATCGATAGGTTAAGTGAGCAATTGAGGAATGGTAAGATAACTCTTAAAGAGTTACTTGGTGAAAAGTATCCGGCTTTTGAGAAGCTTTTGATTGAGAAGTTTGATATTCCAAAAGTTGTTGTTGAGTTTTTGGAGAATTATTTGAATGCTTTTTCAGAAGATGAGTTGAGGGATAAGTTAAAAGGTTTTATCGATAATTCTGGACTGGAAAAGGCGATTTGGGATAATGTGAAGGATAAGTCTTTATCTGAGTTGGCTCCTGAGTTAGAACGTTTTGTTTTGAATGCTTTTGAGAAGTTTTTGGGGGATGAGAAGAATATTGATGAACTGAAGGAAGTTATTACAAGGTTCATCACGGAAAATGTGCGTATACCGATACCGTTTGTTGGAGATATCGTTGGTACTGTCGCCGGTAAGTTGAGTAATAATGCTGTTGATGCGTTTGTTAAGGATTTTCTCCAACACGGTCGTACTTATCAAAAGGCGGGGGAGAGTGTAGAAAGATTTTTAGACCAAAAGATTTCAGATTTTATTTCTGAAGACGATTTGAGTAAGTTGATTAAAAATGCAATAGACAAAATTCCAGTCAAAGAACTTAAAGATAAGTTAATAGTATTTGTAAAGGCAGAGATATACGATTGGTTTAAGATAGTAATCGATAAAGTTGCTTCAGCTGAGATTTCAAGAGTGTTTGAATACTACGGAACGGATCTTAGAAGCTTTTTGTTGAATGTTTTTGATAGGTATACTGATGATGTTGTGATGTACATGGAGAGGTTCTTTGCACAAATTTCGTTTAGCGATATTGTTAGAGAAAAAATTGAAGGTTTCTCCGTTGAGGAGATGGAAGAAATGACTCTAAAACTTGCTAAGAAGGAGCTAAGGTACGTCGAAATTTTCGGAATACCACTTGGTATGTTGATAGGGTTAATTCAATTTTTCATTGTTTGAGGGGGAGATAGGATGTTTTATAGTGCAACGATGCAACTTAAAGCACTAAACAATGCGGTGATAAATCGTTTTATAGGGAAAAAGGTGCACGGATGGTTTTTCAAAGTTATGAAAGAAGCTGATGAAGAGATTTCAACTGCTTTGCATTCGAACATTTCTGACAAGGCATTTACAGTGTCTTCTTTTATTGGGCATAACGTGAGTAAACCTATACAGATAGAAGAGGGGAAGATATACACTATCAGAATAACACTACTTATGGATTATTTATTTGATATATTCACAAGCAAGATATTTGAAACAAAGATGCTCGAAGAATCTCTTGAAATAGAGGATGCGAAGTTTTCTGTGCATAGTTTCAGTGTGGGGGATATCAATAAATGGTCTGGCTACATCTCTGAAGAACAACTTTTCAAAATGGACAATACTTCAAAAACAGTGACGATGAAGTTTTTTACTCCAACTTGTTTTAGAATAGGCGATTTACACTTAAGAGAACCGGATCCAGACAAGGTCTTCACAAGCTTACTGAATAAATTCAACAAATACAGTAATATCAAGCTTGATGAGGGGATAAAAGAAAAGTTCAAGGAGATTGAAATTGTGCATAACGATACTATTCAAAAGAAGGTGTACTTTCCAAACTTTTATATCCAAGGTTTTGTTGGTACAGTTACATACAAGCTTCCGGAAAAGCCAGCGTTGATAGAAGCAGTAAATGTTCTATCAAGGTTTGCCTTCTATTCTGGTGTAGGTTACAAAACGACGATGGGATTAGGGCAAGCGAAAAGGATTGAAGAAGAAAATTGAAAAAAGGCAAGCAAAAGCTTGCCTTTTTTGTTATTTCAACGCTTCTTTTGCTTCGTCAAGTGTTGGGATTTTACCTGAGAAAACTATTTTGC
Source organism: uncultured Fervidobacterium sp. (assembly GCA_964577745.1). Classification (GTDB taxonomy): domain Bacteria; phylum Thermotogota; class Thermotogae; order Thermotogales; family Fervidobacteriaceae; genus Fervidobacterium. The sequence continues at coordinate 1,478 of CAZOAS010000191.1, read as the reverse complement.
CATCGATTGCCACTGCTGGTGTTGCTACGACTCCTCTGTTTATGATTTCGTTTATATCTTCTACTTTCTCCACTGTTGCTTGTATACCAAGTTCTTCCACAGCCATCTGCATGATTTTGGCTGTTTGTTTACACCTTGGACATCCACTACCGAGTACTTCGATCTTCTTCATACCTGTGCACCTCCTGAGTTTTTCCAAAGTTGTTTTAGAAGATTCCGTATAGAAAACCGAATAATGTTGAGAAGACTATTACCAATCCAAAGTAAGTAAATGCTTTCTTTTTACCGAGTAATTTTGTTATCACTATCATGCTTGGTAAGCTGAGGGTGTTTCCTGCCATCAGAAGTGAGAGTGTTGGACCTTTTGCCATGCCAAGTTGTGTTAAGGCTTGCACAATCGGTACTTCTGTGAGTGTTGCAAAGTACATTAATGCACCAATTACGGAAGCTATGAGCGAAGAAAGAACGTTATTTTTACCGAGTAAGTTTACAACAACGCTTTCGGGTAACAGTTTAGTTATCAAACCAGCAAAGAAAACGCCTATGAAAAGGTAGGGGAGTATCTTTTTAGCGAAGTCCCAAGTTTCTTCAAGCCAAGCTTTAGTTTGTGATTTTTCAAATCCGAATAACGCCATTCCAAGTACAGAAATTCCAAGTACACCCATTGTAGATGTCCTAATTGTTTGATTAATTTTCAATCCACTGACAACAAGAAAGAGAAGCTGAAGAATGAAGAAGGCAACACCTTTCAGTGCATCGCTGTTATCTTCCGAAGTTACAAACCCTCCTGCACCTTTTTCTTGGAAGATGAGTTCCATGATTAATCCAATTAATATTGCGGCTGTTATTGTGGCAATCATCCTTGCAAGACCGAGGTTCCAGCCAAGTACTCTTGCTGTTAAGAAAATAGCCGCGATATTTATCGCCGGACCTGCGAAGAGGAATGTTATCGCTGGACCGATACCAGCACCTTTTTTGTATATTCCACCGAAAAGTGGCAAGATTGTGCAAGAACAAACGGCAAGTACAGCACCACTGATAGCGGCTATGGGATAAGAAACGATTCTTTTTGCTTCAGGACCGAGTAACTTGAGTACAGCATCTTTTTTCAGAAGCACTGTTATCGTACCGGCAATGAAAAATGCTGGTACAAGACAGAGTAATACGTGTTGTCGCGCGTATTCGTTGAGCATCCTGAAACCGTTAAGTATACTCTCACTAACAGTAGCGTTATCAAATGGTGTGAAGTAAAAGATTAAAAATACTATCACTATGAGTACAAATTCACGCATTTTACTCTCTCCTTTCAAGATATGTGTATTTTACGTATTTTCTAAGCAAGAAATAACTTGTTGAGTGAGTTTATTATCTGTCAATTCGTATTCAACCATGTTACCTTGTCTTTTGTCTTTCACAAGTCCTGCGAGTTTTAGTACGCTCAGATGTTGTGATAAATTTGACTGACTTACAGGAATTTC
>CAZOAS010000190.1:0-3630 GCA_964577745.1 uncultured Fervidobacterium sp. | reverse complement strand
ACCGCACAAAGAATCCTCGCATTTCAATGCGGGGAGTAGGTCAACTAAATACTTCAGACGTGGAGGTGGACTTTTAGTGAGTTCAAAAGTTCAGGAAAAAGTGCACGAACGTGAGTACGCAGTTGAAATGATAGAGATAACTAAAAAGTTCCCAGGCGTACTTGCAAACGATAGAGTTACGATCCGCATAGAAAAAGGAGAAATACACGCGATTGTTGGCGAAAATGGAGCCGGTAAGAGTACACTTATGAATCAACTTTACGGGTTGTACCATCCAGATAGCGGTGAAATTAGGATATTCGGTGAAAGGAAAGTTTTCACAGGTCCACGTGATGCTATAAAAGCAGGCATAGGAATGGTTCACCAGCATTTTATGCTAGTTAACACACTTACTGTTGCTGAAAATGTTGTTCTTGGTAGTGAACCAACAAAGGGAACAAATTTTGACTTACAGAGAGCGCGGAGAGAAGTTAAAGAATTATCTGAAAAATATGGTTTGTACGTCGATGTCGATGCTAAGATCGAAGATATTCCAGTTGGTATGCAACAAAGAGTTGAAATTATTAAGACACTTTACAGGGGTGCAAATATAATAATACTTGACGAACCAACTGCCGTGCTCACCCCACAAGAAGTAGAAGAATTGTTTGTCATTATGAGAAATTTGCAAAGTGCAGGAAAGACTTTGCTTTTCATATCTCACAAACTCAACGAAGTTATGGAGATAAGTGATAGAATCACCGTTATGCGTGGTGGAAAGGTTACAGGTGAACTCATAACAAAACAAACTAACGAAAGAGAAATTGCAAGAGCGATGGTGGGAAGGGATGTGGTGTTGAAACTTGATAAAGCACCACATAATCCAAAAGAAACTGTCTTCGAAGTTAAGGATTTGTGGGTTAAAGACAATAGACATCTCGATGCCGTGAGAGGTGTATCGTTCCAAGTTAGACGTGGTGAAGTTGTCGGTATTGCTGGTGTGGCTGGTAACGGTCAAACAGAACTCATCGAGGCTATAACTGGATTGAGAAAAGTAGAAAAAGGTAATATATATTTTGAAGGTAAGGATATAACGGGTGTTCATCCAAAGGTTTTGAGAGAGATGGGAATGACACATATCGCCGAAGACAGACTTAAACACGCACTGATAAAACCGTTCCCCGCTTATTACAATGCGATACTTGGTAGACATTACAAAAGACCATTTGCAAAGAGTGCGTTTTTGAACCACAACGAAATCAAGAGGTTCACTATGGAACTGATGGAAGAATTCGATGTAAGACCAAGGATAATAGAACACCTTGGTGGGAATTTCTCGGGAGGTAACCAACAAAAATTGGTTGTTGGAAGAGAGATAAAGGCAAATCCAAAGTTCATGGTCGTTGCACAACCTACTAGGGGGCTCGACGTTGGCGCTATAGAGTTCATACACAGACAGATTTTGCGTATGAGGGAAAATGACGTTGCAATTTTATTGATATCGATGGAACTTGAAGAGATATTCTCACTTAGTGATAGGATACTTGTAATGTACGAAGGTCAGATAATGGGAGAAGTTAAACCAGATGAGACAACAGTCGAAGAAGTTGGTTTAATGATGGCGGGAAAGAGACTTGAAGAGATAAGAGGTGGTAAGAAATGAAGAAGTTATTTGAAAATATAGCTGTTCCTATCATTTCGGTTATCATCGCATTACTTATATCGGCTCTTATTATTCTTGCAATTGGTAAGAACCCTATAGAAGCATATGGAAAGTTGTTACACGGTGCGTTCGGGAATAAGCAAGCTATAATTGATACACTTATAAAAACAACACCACTTATATTAACAGGTCTTGCTGTTGGTTTTGGTTTTAGAGCAGGTGTATTTAACATAGGTGCGGAAGGTCAAATGGCGATGGGCGCACTTATGGCGGCAAGCGTTGCAAGTAATTTTGGTGGTCTTCCGCCAGCAGTTGCAATTCCTCTTACTATGTTAATTGGTATGGCAACAGGAGCTGGTTGGGCAGCTATCGCTGGGTTTTTGAAAGCAAAAACAGGCGCACATGAGGTTGTTACAACGATAATGCTTAACTGGACTACAACATACATAGCTTCCTTTATGGTCACAGGTCCACTTGCAACAGGTTCAGGAACTCCGAAAAGTCCTGAGATTTCGCTTTCAGCCCAGTTACCGGTATTGATGAAAGTTGGTGCCATGGAATTAAGTGCCGGGATAATAATCTCTATCGTTGCTGCGATATTTATGTATGTGTTTTTGAATAAAACAACAACAGGTTACGAAATCAAAGCAGTTGGTTTCAACCCATATGCAGCTGAGTACGGTGGAATAAGTGTTGCAAAGAATGTTGTACTTGCAATGGCAATAAGTGGTGCGCTTGCCGGTCTTGCTGGTGTTACGGAATTAATGGGGGTGCATCACAGATTTCTTGGAGAACTTTCAGGTGGAAAAGGTTTCGATGGTATAAGTATCGCATTGATTGGACAGAATAATCCTATCGGTATAATATTTGCAGCGTTGTTGATTGGTGCACTAAGAACAGGAAGTAACGAAATGCAATTCATGGGCGTTTCAAAATACGTTGTTATAATCGTTCAAGCGATCGTTATTTTCCTTGTTGCTGCAGATAGAATAGTAAGAACTATATACGCAAGAAAGAAGGTGAAAGCATGAGAGTCTTAAGTGCAATCCTTTCGATTTTCTTAAACCCACAGTTTTACAAGATAGCTTTAACCGCTGCAACTCCACTTATCTTCGCATCACTTGGTGGAGTTTTCAGTGAAATCACGGGTGTCGTTAATATAGCCTTGGAAGGTATAATCTTGATGGGTGCTTTTACTTCGATTGTTTTTACTTATTTGACTGGTAATGTATGGTTTGGTGTATTGATGGCTGTTGTTAGTGGTATCTTACTTGCACTACTACATGCGTGGGGTAGTATAAAATGGGCAGGTAACCAAGTAGTTCTTGGAACGGCAATTATACTACTTTCGCAAGGTTTAACAGGATTTCTGATGGAACCTATATTTGGTCAACCCGGTCAAACAGATTTCGTAGGCAAAATTGACGAACTAACTATACCAGGACTTGTAAAAGTACCATTTATCGGTCAAGTAATTGGAGAAATCAGCCCGTTTGTTTACATCGCTTTTGGCTGCGTAGCTTTTGGTTGGTGGTTGATTTACAAGACAAAACTTGGATTGAGAATGAGAGCTGTTGGTGAGAACCCAGAAGCAGCAGATACACTCGGTGTAAATGTCTTTGCGATAAGATATTTTGGTGTCATAATGAGTGGTGTATTTGCCTCTTTAGCTGGAGCTTACTTAAGCGTTGGTGAGATAGGTCAGTTCAAAGAACTCATGTCAGGTGGTAGAGGGTTCATTGGGCTTGCGGCTATGATTATAGGAAAATGGAACCCAGTTGGTGCAATGCTTGCAAGTCTTTTCTTTGGTATCTTTGGTGCTTTTTCAAATCAACTTCAAAGTTTACAACAAATCACTGTTGCATCGAATGTAAAATCGCTTTTCGATACGATACCATTCATTCTCACAATAATCGTTGTGGCCGGTTTTGTTGGTAAATCAAGACCACCTGCGGCCGATGGTGTACCGTATGAAAAGCATGATTGAA
>CAZOAS010000189.1:0-3680 GCA_964577745.1 uncultured Fervidobacterium sp. | reverse complement strand
TCACATCACTCGGTGGAAACATAGTGAGCACACTGATGGGAATGATTTTAGATAAAAGTTTGCTCTTTGCATGGTTGTTACCCTTAGGAATTGTAATGATTATATACCACATGAGTCAGAAATTAAAGTAAAACACAAGCTCTCTGCAAACGCAGAGAGCTTGTGTTTTAAAAGCACCCTTACTTAAGAACTCTAAATTGTCCCTTTGCGATTTTTACAGGTTTAAGAATAGGTAATTTGAAAGTTAACTCAACTACAATCTCATCTCTATTTGTCACAATTGGTGACGAAACCTTGAAACCAGCTGGCATCTTTCCGATACCTATTAAATAATTGCCTGCAAGTAAAATTTGAGAACTATTCAAAGGCACATAAGTTCCTCCTGGTAGTGGTTCTGTTAAACCAACTTCGAAATAAGGTGTACTTCCATAACCAAAAGCATAAAAGATTATTTTTCCCTCATCTTTTTTAAGTGTATCTCTTCTCAGGAGCTGCATTCCATTATCAACCCTTTTAAGTTTTATGGTAATACTTTTCTTAGGGTCGACCAAAACATCATCGATTGCGAATGGACTTATATCCTCCGTTAATGTAATTTCATTAATCGCTACACTTTCAACAGCTCCATCTATGTAACATCCATCTTTATCTTGTTTTATAGCAAGTTTTTTTATCTCTCCTTCAACGTATAATTTATTTCCATATGGATCAACTATATAGACATTTGTGTATACAGATGGCCTTCCTTCTTCAATAGTTGATGGCACAGTTCCATTGTTAGTCGAATCTTTCCTATTAAAGCTACACGACGAAATTAGAAAACTCAAAAACGTTAAAACGATTAACAAAAGTAAGAATTTTCTCTCTTTCATATTATTTCACCTCACTTTTTGAAACCATAATTTTTCAATATATCATCAGATGTACTTTTCATTCCGTACATCTGAGCAAATACGGCAATATCCCATTCATTGATTTTGTTTTCTGTGTCCAGTAAATTACCTGGATCATACAACACATCTGTACCAGAACGAATTAACTTAAAATCAGCATTCCTTGGACCGATATTGTAAATAACGTCAACACCTGTTACCGTTGTTCCGTACTTTTCAACAAGCCTGTTCCAATCGTCTAAGTTTACCCAACCATTGTTATCAAAGTCACCTAATAAAAAGACTAAACTTTCTAAGAGCACTTCACGATAAGGAGCCAAATCTTCTGGATCACCGGTAACTCCACTTAGTTGTATAAAAGCATCTGCAAATTTTAGATAATCACTTTTGTTCACATCCTTAGAGAAGTAAATTGGTTTTTCGAAAAATGCTAAGGCAGTTATAGTTGCAATTCTTGTGTCAGTTGAAAGTGGCGTTAATGGCCCTCCGAACACATATTTTATTTTATTTGTTTCAACAGTCTTTTCAATTACTTGCATTGCTCCAACATTTGCAATTTCTTCATTTACTATACCTTCAAACTTTATTCCCTTAGCATTGTCAGCAGTTAAATTAAACCATGCAGTATTTGTAAATTCGGCTGCGTCAACTAAGATGTACAGGTATGTTCTTCCATAAGCATATTTAGGAGCTATAACACGAATAGAACCTGGAGAAGTTGTGTACTTGATTTCTATGTACGCAGGTCCATTTTTTCTTAGTTTTAGTTCAAGCGAATCATTAATCATTCCACGTGATTTCAAATAATTCTTATCAAATTTTACATAGCCATCGGGCGCGTCCGGATCCCACATATAAACAGTCCAATCGTATGGTTTGTAATCAGGCCATGGCTTAATAGTTTCAGTGAAATTTTTACCCTTTTCAACATCACCATAAGAAAGAGTAACAATTGTGGATTGTTCTGTGAGACTACCTGGTATGAGGTGTTTTATTATCCATAGATATTTGACATTTGTTAAAACATCGTATCTTTTATCATAATATGCGAACGTAATGTTAGCAAGATTAGTTGCACTTTGTCCTTCATCCTTTTTTCCTGGATATTTGTATATACTATCAACATCCCATTGAGCAAATGATAAGTAAGTGTCTGTGCTTGGTATTGTAAAACTTGAACCAAGTTCCCTAACTAACGTGCTATCTGGAGTAAACAATTGTTGGCTCCCGTTACCCTCAAAATACAGTTGTAATTTGTTTTGCGAAGGGAATGCTTCTGGCACAAGATGACTTTCTTTTTGAGGATTTGTATAATAAGTAGTGGTTGCAGATGAAGTAGCCGAAGCCATATCAAAGATACTGGCTGAAAACTTTAGCGCTGGATAACTGAAAAATTTACCATTTAGAGGGTCTTTTGCCATAACAATAATCTTAGTTTTCTCTTCAGCAATAAAGCTAAGATAATTTGTTCTTTGTCTGTTTTGACCATACATTGGCCAATCTCCCAACGGTTTACCGTTTATTCTCCAGGCATAGACATATCCATTTGAGATAGATGTCACAAAGTAATACTCTTTAGTTTCATCTGAGACTTGGGAAGAAGATATAGCGGATGTTATAGTAAACGCCCCGCCTTTAAGTGTTTTATCCCAAATTTTTGTGAAAGTTTTTCTCTCAGGGTCAAAAGATAAGATAGTAATTACTCCGTCTGCTCCAACAGTTGAAGGAATAATAAGATATGTTTTTAAATCTTTACCTAAGACTGCAAGTGGCGTCGAGTTTATTATACCTCCAACCACGAACGGACCACCCAAAGCAGAGAGGTTACCGCCAACTTGTTGAACTGCCACAACACTTCCAGAACCAAAAGCATATATTATCCCATAAGTATCGATAAGTAAGCCAGCAACATTGGCACTCGGCAAAACTTTTGCACTCTTCGGTGCATAATTTCGATTTGCACGTACAGCAGACGGGTCAACAACATACATAACACCTGTTGTGTTTATCATATATATATTCCTCTGGCTATCCATAGCCATTGGTGTGACAAACTCTCCACTGAGTTCTAAGGGTTTTCCTTCTGAGTTCTTTATACTCAGATCTGCCGAATCGAGTACATAAAATTTTCCATTTTGTGTCAATACATAAAGCTCTTTTTTATCTGGAGACAAGAGCAAAGGAATTTTACTACTTCCACCTATTGGCTTACTAGCAGTTAATGATAAACTTGTGCCATTGAATTCATATCTGTATACCTTGCCTGTACGTTCACCTATGGAAGAAGTGAAAATTGCAGCTGTACTTCCTTCTGTATAAACCGCTATTCCACTCCAAGATGAATTTTCAACAAAAGTCGCACTAGCTGTTGAACCGATATCCGCATTATGAACAACCAATTTACTGTTCGAAGCATTATCCGATGTATAAACTACATAGCCAGTATTGTTTAACTGAAAGTAACTTGCTGGAGTAACTACTGATACACCAGGTTCTTGTCCTAAGTTCTGATGTGCACCTGTTCTCAATATCCTAAAAAGTTTACCATCGTTTGAGAGTGCAAGCATTTCACCACCAGGAAGCGCAATTATACTAGGAGATCTAACACCTGAAAGAATTTTATACTCTACTCCATCCCATAAGCCTGCTCCAGTATTTGCGATAAAGACAAAGTTACTTGTTGAACTTAATAGAAGTACGATGGAAACAATAAAAGCTGAAAGCAATAATAGACCTACCTTACCAGACTTTTTAGTTTTCATGTAAACACCTCCCAGAAATATCCAT
>CAZOAS010000188.1:0-3686 GCA_964577745.1 uncultured Fervidobacterium sp. | reverse complement strand
CGCAGTAAGGGCAAGGTGGTCTTTGGGAAAAGTCAGGTTTACGAGACATAGGGTATACCTCCTTTTGAGATGGAGGGGGGTGTACCCCCTTTTAAAGAATTATACAACAAATTCGGATGGTTTTCATAATTTCGTAGAACAGTCTAATATGAACAAAAGGGGGATGTTGGTATGAAGATTGTAAAAATTTTTTTAGTTTCATTGTATCTTATTACTTGCCTTCTCTTGTCATCATCAAAAACAATGTCTGGTTTGTTAGCTGAAAACAGACAAACTAATTCTTCAACGTACACACCTCAATTGAAATGGAAATTCAAACTCGGATCCAGCAGAGTTTGTTCCAGCCCTGCCATAGACAAAGATGGAACAATTTATATAGCAGATTGGAACGGTTATGTTTATGCTTTAAAACCTGACGGAAGGATTAATTGGACATTTGAAAGCGGGAAAACAATCGCCTCAAGCCCAGCTCTCGGCACAGATGGTACAATCTATATCAATTGTCATGGTAGTTATTTGTACGCTATTAATAACGGTAAACTCAAGTGGAAATTACAAATATCAAGTTGGACACTGGGATTTTCTGATACCGACGGCTATGGTACACGTTACATAGCAAGTACAGAACGTTCACTTTACGCACTATCACTTGAACCTATGTTTGAATGGAGAGCACTTACAGGGAGTTGGATAGATTCCAGTCCGGCAATAGGTATTAATGGAATGATTTACATTGGAAGTAAAGATAAACATGTTTACGCTATCACTCCTGAGGGAAAAATTAAATGGAAATTCCAAACAGGCGGAATAGTGGAATCAAGTCCTGTAATAGGTACCGACGGCACAATTTATATTGGCAGTAGAGATGGGTACCTATACGCAATCAATCCAGACGGAACACTTAAATGGAGGTTTAAAACAGGTGGTATCATAGACTCCAGTCCAGCAATAAGCTCAGATGGTACAATTTATGTTGGAAGTTACGATAATTACTTGTACGCGATAAATTCAAATGGAAGCTTAAAATGGAAATACGAAACCAACGGTAAACCATACAGTCCAGTTATTGATTTAGACGGAACGGTATACGTGGGAAGCTCTGATTCTTATCTTTATTCAGTCAAGTCTGATGGAAAGCTTAAATGGAAATTCCAGATGGGAGCTCCAATTTTAAGTACTCCTGTAATCGATTCAGATGGAAAAATTTATGTGGAAAGCTCTGATTATTGTTTACACATAATTGATAAGAACGGAAAACTAATCTCGAAAATAGAAACAGAAAAACCTGTAAAAACAGATTGGGCAGCAGAATTTAGTCCTGCTATAAATCGTGATGGCACAGTTTACATAATAGGAAATGGTGGTTACTTATACGCAATCTCCACCAATTCAAAAGGCTTATTGAATTCTTCATGGCCAAAGTTTAGAGGTACATTTGAAAATAGAAGTTGTATGTTAGAGAAACTGAAGCTAAGTTATACCCCTCTGGACCTTTGGCCAAAAAATGGATTGGAAAACGTATGGACAAACGAACTTGTTTGGATAACAAGTAAGGAAGAAGAATTAGTGTATGACATATACTTTGGAACAAGTCCAAATCCGCCACTTATTGTAAAAGGTCATAAAGAAATGAGATATGAAATCAACAATTTAAAACCAAACACAAAATATTATTGGAAAATAGTTAGCAAAGACGTCAATGGGAAAGAATACATCGGAGAAATCTGGACCTTCACAACAGGTGAACTTGTTAATTTATGGAAAGTGCAAACTGGTAACTCAATATCTTCTAGTCCGGCGATAGGATATGATGGTACAGTATACGTGGCAAGCAAAGACAACCATTTGTACGCTATTTACCCAAACGGAAAGATTAAATGGAAAGTCATGATGGGGCATGAAAGTGACTTTAGCCATTGGGTACAAGGACCAGACTGGAATATTTATTCCACACCAGCGATAGATCCATCCGGCACAATATACGTTGGAAACATAAAGAACGACCTTTACGCTATCACAATTGATGGAAAACTCAAATGGAGCTTTAAAACCGGATGTATAATTTCCATGCCTTTTAGATTTTTTACTTTGTGGAATTCCAGTGCAGCAATTGGATCAGACGGAACAATCTATATTGGAAATGAACTAGGTGAACTCTTTGCCTTGAGTGTTGATGGAACACTTAAATGGAAATTTGGAGCAGGAAGCGGTATAGACTCCAGCCCGGCGATAGGACAAGATGGTACAATTTACATAGGAAGCACGGATAATCATCTTTATGCTATTAATCCCTCTGGAAAAACAAATGAACTAAAGTGGAAGTTCAAAACAAATGGCATGGTGATTTCAAGTCCAGCAATAAATGATAAAAACACAATATACGTTGGAAGTACTGATGGTTATCTATACGCTATCAATGAAAATGGAGAACTAAAGTGGAAATTTAAAACAGAAGGAGAAATTTATTCAAGTCCGACGATTGATTCAGGCGGTACAATTTACATAGGATGTTACAATGGATTTTTGTACGCTGTTAGACCTGATGGAAAGCTTAAATGGAAGTTCCAAACAGGTTCGCCAATAGAGTCCACCCCAGCTATAGGCTCAGATGGAACTGTGTATGTTGGAAGCGGATATGAATTATTTGCAATCAGTTCAGAAGGAAAACTAAAAGGAAAATTTACCACAGGCGGTTGGATAGGTTCAAACCCATCAATAGATAGTAATGGGACCATTTATATTGGAAGTGGAAACGGATGTTTGTACGCACTTAGAAGTACATCAGCCGGCTTAGCCAACTCACCATGGCCAAAGTTCAGGGGGAATTTGCGTAACACAGGAAAATTCGGAGATAAGTGAGTTTTCGTCCGAAAAGATTAATTTATATTCAAAAAGCGATATGAAAGACTATTGAATTTTAGATTCTTTCGAACTTAACATTCAAAACAGGAAGGGATTAAACCCTTCCTGTTTTATTAGTATTAGCTGGACATATGTGATAAATTCTCTCTGTCGTTTTTTTAAGTTGTCTTACTTATCAATTTAACTATATTGACGAAAACATTCCTCAGAAAACTAAATCATATTTGACTTTGGTTTTAATTTTTTGATAAAATATATGTACAATTCAAAGAGGTGAGTGTGCGCTGTGCTGTAAAAAAGTTGTAATTCTTAGTTTTTCTGTGTTTGATTTTATGATTTTAAAATCGAAGAATTATCCTTCCTGTACAAAAAAGAAAATCTCTTATAAAATACATGAACTTTTTCTTGTCAAAAGTCATAGTTTTATGTTCTGAAGCTCATGTGACAGTCTCTAAGACTTCTGGCGGTATTATCTTGGAAATTTTTCTGATCAACAAGTAGCCAAAGGAGGGTGAAACTATGCGTAGGATTGTTCTGGTGGTTTTTGTGGTGTTATTAACGGTGTCCATATTTACACAAGGTATACTTGTACTCCCAAAAGAAGAGAAGGAAAAGTTAGCCTTTCCATACGATATAGCAGGTTTCGGAGCTTGGATTAAACTTGATAAGGCTCCAAATTTTAAAACGGTTGGCTCATTCTTCGAACAACTTGTTGCTGTTAGTGATAACCACATACTTGGCTGGACAACCAAAGAGACGGGTAGAGGAGTCAGAGCATATCTTTATGCTGATACGAACGGTTATCTTGTTGTGTTTTTACATAA
>CAZOAS010000187.1:0-3690 GCA_964577745.1 uncultured Fervidobacterium sp. | reverse complement strand
GGACGTATGTACAAATTTACAGTTACAGCCGTTGCAAAATTCGGTGAATCTGAACCAAGGAGCGTAATTGTGAAAACTCCTCCTTCTAAACCGATAGTCGAACACAAGGTTGAAAAAGATACGATTAGACTTTCGTTTAAAAACACGTGCGATTATGTGGTGATTTATAGAATAAAGGTCTCCGGAGAGAGTTACGAAACTTCTGATAGTTATTTTGAATTCAAGATCCCAACTCACGGAATTGAGTACACATTTGAGGTGACAGCTATAGATGGTAATTTATCTTCAGAGCCAGTTGTAATTACGGTTCAAACGAAAGCACCGTGAAAATAATGATTATTTTCCCTGTTGAACTTACCAGATTTTCTGGTATAATCTTAATGCGAATAATTTCGATTCACTTTTGAAAATACACAAAAAGGAGGAAGGCGACATGAAGAGAACGTACCAACCATCTCAGAGGAAAAGAAAAAGAACACATGGATTCTTGGCAAGAAAGTCCACACCAGGTGGAAGAAAAGTTTTGAGAAACAGAAGAAGAACAGGTAGATGGAGACTCACTGTTTGAGAAAGTACACTTTCAAAAAAAAAGAACGCCTGAAACTCAGGAGAGATATAACCCTTTTATTTAAATTCGGAAAGTCCGTTCAAAACGAAGATTTTGTGATTATTTACAGAAAAAATGGACTTGATTATAGTAGGATAGCTATTTCTGTAAAGAAGAAATTTGGAAAAGCGAACCGGAGAAATAAATTGCGTAGATGGGTTAAAGAGTGTTTTAGAACGAATAAAGAGAAGATAGCTTCTGGATTCGATTATCTTATCATAGCAAGAAAGAGTCTGTCTGAAAAGTTTGAAAAAAGTGATTATTGGTATGTTTGTGGTTCGTTACTAAGTGTCTTTGAGAGGATTGTTAATGCGGAAAGTAATCTTAGGAATGATTAGATTTTATCAAAAATACATTTCTCCGTTGAAACCACCAACTTGTCGATTTGAACCTACATGTTCCACTTATACTTATCAGGCAGTGGAACGTTTTGGTGTTTTTAAAGGGTTGCTCCTGGGTTTCTGGCGTGTTCTTCGTTGTAATCCTCTTTCCAAAGGTGGAGAAGATCCAGTTCCTACAGAATTTCGTATTTTGCAAAAGACTGAAAAACATCATACTAATCTAAGGAGGCGGTAGAGTTGAAGAAGTTAACCGTCATTTTTTTGTTGTTGGCTTTGTTAATTGTGGGGGTTGCTAACGTTTTAGTTGAAGAAAGAGTCGATTCCGTTGTTGTGACTGGTAAGTATATTCAAATTGAAATTGGTAAAGATGGTAACTTATCAAAAGTAAGTCACATGCTTGGTAGAGCGTTCTTATTTTATGTAAACGATAACGATGGTTTCGATATCTTCGACCAGAATAATAAAGAACTTTCCGAAGGCACACCAACGTTGAATATTACCGGTAAAAAGAATCAAAAAGGTGAATACGAATCGGCAAACGTAATTTTCGAATATCCAAATGGAATTAAGAAAACGTACGTATTTGATAGTGATTTAACGACGTATACATATAAGGTTAAAATCGAATCTCCAGAAGAAATTAAAGTAGCTTTACCTTTGATTTGGTCAAATGATACGGTGAGATCCGCTGTGAATTTTCTTGTATCCTTCAGACCAGATAGGGATTATGCATCAATTGTCAAATTCGTTGGTAAACTTGAAAGTACTAAAGTTGTCGGTAATAATATAGAATTTACAGTTTATATGGGGCCTTACAAGAAGATGATTATTAAACATGTATTTGCCGACGATTCTGATAGACTTCTTCAGTTAATAAAAACAATTCCCGGTGTTGGGACGTGGTACAGTTTCATTTCCGATGGGCTTACGGAGTTTTTCAACTGGATCAACACATTCACGAGAAATTTTGGTTTGACTATTATCGTCTTTACGATTATAGTTAGATTGATACTTTATCCGTTTTATCATGCACAAACTAAGCAGATGATTCAAATGAGAAAGCTTCAACCAGCAGTCGAAGCGATTAAAAAGAAATACAAAGAACCTCAGAAACAACAAGAAGAGTTGATGAAGCTTTACAAAGAAAACAAAATCAATCCTTCAAGCGGATGTCTGATGTTGCTTATACAATTGCCTATATTCATGTTACTTTACGGTGTTATACAGAGCTATCAAGAACTCTTCTCAGTTTCCGGTGGGTTTCTCATATGGAAAGATCTATCCGCTGGTGGCTGGGGTGCTAACTGGCTGTTCTTAGTGATAACCATTGTGACATCGTACTATCTTGCATTGATAACAAGCCAAGATTCACGAAGTGCATGGCAACAGATAATAATGGGTGCAGTATTTCCTTTCTTCTTCATAAGCTTACCAAGTGGTATATTCCTTTACTGGACGATGAACTCTGTTATTCAGCTGGTTATAACATTTTACATTTACAAACGATACAAAATACAAGGACTCTCCCAATATGAACTATGGGGAATCAAGCCGAAGAAGAAATAAGACTCTTGAAAAAAAAAAGATAAGGTATTGTAAAGAGGTGATAGACTTGAAAACGTATAACTACATTGGTAAGAGTATTGAAGATATCATTGAAAAGTTCAGAAGTGAACACGATGTTCACGATGGGGAGTTCGAAGTCAACGTAATTGATAAAGGAACAAGCGGTATCTTTGGATTATTTGCAAGAGACGCTGTGGCGGAGATAACTATCACTAACAAATACTACGAAAGAAAACTCAAAGAGTTTCTTGAAGGTGTTTTCAAACACTTTAACATGGAGTATTACGTGGAGGTAAGCAGTAGAGGCAAAACATTTTTAGCTTCCTGTCACAGTGAAGAGATAGGAAAGGTTATAGGAAAGCACGGAAAAGGTCTTGGCGCTTTGCAACATCTTGCCAGTATTTTCCTCAATAGAATAACAGATACGAAAGTAACCGTGATAATCGATGCAGGAAATTACAGAGAGAAAAGAAGAGAACAACTTGAACAGATAGTTCAAAATGCAATTGAAAGAGCAAGGAAGATTGGTAAGGTAAAGCTTGACCCGATGTTCGCCTTTGAAAGAAAAATAGTACATGAGATAGCTAAAAAATACAGAGATGTACACACCTATTCCGAGGGGTTGGAGCCTTACAGGTACGTAGTTATCGAAATTAAAAAGGGAGGTCGCAGAGATGAAGATAGGAAACATTTCAGAAATGCAACCACAAGAAATTAACGGTGGTAGTATACTCAAGAGAGTTCTAATAGGTCCAAGAGATGGTGCTCCAAATTTTGTAATGAGATTATTCACTTTAAAACCAGGTGCCTCCACACCGTACCACACACATCCATGGGAACATGAAGTTTTTATCGTCGATGGAGAATTAGAGGTGATACAAAAAGACAAGAGAACAAAAGTTGCAAGTGGAAGTTTTGTATTTGTAGAGCCAAACGAAGAACATCAATTTCACAACTGTGGTGATAAAGAAGCATCATTTATATGCGTTATTCCAAAAGAGGGTGGGGAATAAGCTCTCAGCATAAAGTGAAATAAATAGAATTTTAACATTCATTTTTCACACTTGATTACTTGACACATAAGTTATCACATGCTATAATAACTCACGGTCTTAGTGAGTCGGGGCGTAGCGCAGATGGCGAGCGCGCCGGTCTTGGGAACCGGAGGTCGCTGGT
>CAZOAS010000186.1:0-3712 GCA_964577745.1 uncultured Fervidobacterium sp. | reverse complement strand
CTCTGTATCCGTGCATTAAAATGCGGGGTTTTAGAGCCGAGAATTTCTATAAATCAAAAAGTTTCTTGGAAACTGAGGACATCGCAAAACTTTCTGAGATAAGAAAGGAATTAGAAAAGACTAAATATCGCTTATCTCAGAGTTACCGTGTGCAAACAAGAGCGATGTGGCTCGACCATGGTGCAATTTTAAGAACAGGTTCTCCGGACGAATTGAGAAAAGTAATAAATAAGCTCAACGATTATGGGTTTAACGTTATTTTCCCAGAAGTTATATACAAAGGAACAAGTATATCATCAAAACTATCGTATTTTCCACAAGATAAGGAATTTGCAAATTGGAAAGAGGATCCTTTCGATGTAATTATAGAAGAAGCTCACAAACTCGGCATGGAAGTTCATGCTTGGTGTTGGGTCTTTGCCGTTGCACATGGCAATACGGTAAGTCCTTTGATGGAAAAATATCCACAATGGCTCGAAAAAAGCAAATACGGTACTATCTTTACACCAAACCAAACGGCTTGGTTCTCACATGCAAACCCAGAGGCAAGAAATTACCTAATGAACGGCATAATTGAAGTAATTGAGAAATACAAAGTTGATGGTGTAAATCTTGATTACATCAGATATGATAGTGACGAAATGGGATTTGATGAACACGCAGTTAAAGAATTTACATCAGAGACAGGTATCAATCCGTATAACATAGAAAAATATACGCAATCTGAAGTACTTTGGCAACTCTGGCGTGAAGAAAAGGTAAATTCTTTTGTCAAGGAATTCTACGAAAAAGCAAAAACAATAAACCCTGAGTTAATTGTAAGCGCTGATGTGTTCCCATCGATAAGTGGTGCACGAATGGTAAAAAAACAAAATTGGGAAGATTGGCTCTACAACGGTTATATTGACGTTTTAATACCGATGAATTACTTTGGCTCGGCAGATGATCTAAAAATTAACCTTGAAAATCAGTTAAAGTATAAAAGCTATATCTATTTCTATCCGGGGCTCCAACTTATATCTTTGAAAAATACAGAAGAAATGCTCAGCCAGGTGTACCCATCCTTAGAGTATTTCAACCAAGGAATCGTCCTATTTTCACTCGCTTATTTGGAAAAATTTGATTTCAAAACACTCAAAGATGGGCTTTTCAGATTTAAAGCTGTTCCTACACATAGTAACCTCTCAAAAATAGTAACTGGTATGGAAGAAACGCTATTAAATACACTCGACATACTGAAAGAGTACGGACTTTCGGAGAACGAATACAAAAATGTGTTGGATTATTGGTCAGAAGCAAAAACAGAAGCTTTGAACAACCAAACTGATAAATTTTTCGATAAAATAGTTGAACTCTTTTTCTACGTCTCAGAAGGAATTGAAGAACCAATTGTATCACTCAAACTTGCCGATACAATTAATTGGATGCTTGAGATAATAAGGCCAAGAATTTTAAAAGGAACGGAAAAATACGAACCTACAAAGCCAGAAGGAATGATAGTAATTGAAAACGCCGCTGAAATACCAGAAGCTAAAATACAAAAATCAAAGATTAAAATTGATGGAGATACAAGCGATTGGCAAAATATCAGATCTTTGGGGATGCTCAAGAAATACGATTCTAATGAACTTTTCGAACCAAAGACAGAAGTAAAAGTATGTTACGATGAAAAGAACCTCTACGTGTTATTTATCTGTGAAGAGGATGACTTTTCAAATGTGACCAAATTCACAGGTCCAAGGGATACGCGAACATACCTTGGAGATTCTGTTAAATTTTTCATTCTAAAAGACGAGTCTAAGAAAGAATACTATCATTTTGTAATCGGAATCGACGGCACGTTGTACGATGAAACTGGATATGATAGTAAATGGAACGGGCAAATCGACTATATAACTTGGTCAGAGGATAATAAGTGGTACGTTGAAATGGCTGTTAATCTGGAACAGTTCAATTTAATCCCAGAAATCGGGAAGTACATAAAAGTGAATTTTAACAGGAATCGTTGGCGTGGTAATAAACCACAATATTCAGGTTGGAGTGTCACCTATGGTTCATACCATACCATAGAAAGATTCGGAAAATTGATATTTGAAAAATAAAACAAATGAGAAGGTAGGTGTTTTTTCGTACATGGAAAAACTTTTCTTTCTTCCAGTCGATGAACGTTTTTGTACGAAAGATTATTTTATAATGCTGTCAACATCAGCAAGCTTAAAGATAATGACTCCTGACAAATTTGGTATGAAAAAAATCCCAGCAGATGTCGATGAAATTCATCGTTGGCTTTTATCAAACACACAAAGCAGGGACGTACTTATAGCTTCAGCTGAAATGTTAATTCATGGTGGGCTTATACCATCACGAATCGACTTACTTACCGAAAAGACAATAGAGAAACGTCTATCAACGTTGAAACAGATCAAAGAAAAAGGCGTAATTGTGTACTTATCTGTAACAGTTACAAGAATTCCAAATTACAACTCTGCTGATGAAGAACCTGAATACTGGGAATATTACGGTAAAGATATCAGTGAATGGTCGAAAAAGTATTCAGCAATAATCAGTAAAACTTACGAAGAAGAAGATATACAAAAGGAAAATCTACCAACGAATATCCCGAAGTGGATTATAGAAGATTTTCTGAACCGCAGAAAAAGAAACTTCAAAACTGTTCAAAAATGTATAGAACTCACAAAAGCCGGTGTAATAGACTATTTAAGCATAACCTTAGATGACAATGCTCCGGATAGTCTCTCTTTTCATGAGGCTCAAGAACATCAAAAACTTGTTGACAAATTAGAATTGAATGATCGTGTTTCAATAAGAAACGGTGCAGACGAAGCAATGATTACAACATTGGGAAGATTTCTATGTGATTACTTCGAAAGGAAACCAAAATTCTATACTATTTATAGATTTCCTGAAAGTAAAAGACTTATCCCACCATACGAAAGTAGTGCTTTGGAAGATAGTGTTAACAACCACATAAGAGCAGTCGGCGGAATTGTATCAGAACATATAGAACAGTCCGACATAATACTTTTCGTAAACAATTTCAATGGCAGTGAAAAAACACTTGAAAGTCCATATCAAAATGTCAACGAGTCTGAAATACAAACTATAAAAAATGAGCTTGAAAAAATACTGGATTACGCAAAAACACACAATAAGATCCTCAGCATTGCGGACATAAGGTACGCTAACGGTTCAGATATATGCCTAATGAAGGCATTGCTATCGATGCAAATTGATTGGACAAAGGTTAATTACTACGGTTGGAACACCGCTGGAAATAGTATAGGCACTTGTACAGGTCATAGTATAATTCAGTATCTTGCTCAGAATAATTTCATAACACTTGAAAGAGATGAGATCGAACGTTATCAAGCAACGCTGATACTTGAACATTACGGCTATCAAGCCATAGTAAGACAAAAACTTAGAGAAGCAGGTAAAGATAAGTGTAACATACTCTGGACTACTATCCCATGCGAAGATTGGGCTATATCATATGCAAAAGCCAATTTACACGACTATCTTCAAGAAATAAACACACATTTTAGACGTAATTGGAAATTAGAGGCCTACTTTCCATGGCATCGTACATTCGAAATAGGTATAGTGCTTTCAGAATAAGAATTTGGCATAACGTTCAAATTCACCCCTTGAAAAATTGAGAGTATATGGTATTATATTCAACGGCAATTGA
>CAZOAS010000185.1:0-3750 GCA_964577745.1 uncultured Fervidobacterium sp. | reverse complement strand
GCTTTAAATGGTAAAAAAAGAGTGGATATTGAACATAGCAACAAATAGGTGGGGACTAAACAAAAAAGCTGTCGTTGGTCCTGTTTCTGAATGGATTAGAGATACCGCTCCGAAAACTATAGAAGAATGGAAAAATAAATACTTTGAAAAATTGCAAGTTTTACTAAAAGAAAAAGGTGTACAATTGACTCCGGAAGAATATCTAAATGAGTTAGGAAATAGGTTATATGTAAAGATCACTGAGGTTATCCAAAAAGAAATAGAAGAAATTTCTCTTGAAGATTGCATCGATTATATCAAAAAATTAGTTATCGATCGAACATTTCAAGGATACACAAGAGAAATAACCACGGTTTATGGTATTCTTCAGGAAAAACTTGGAATCGACTTAAAACCAGCACCAGATGAATGAGATAGAAAATACAATGTAGACTTTTATATTCAAGTCGAAAATAAATACATAGGTATTCAAATCAAACCGATTACTTATGAACAGACACCGGAATTTCACAAATGGAAAAACTGGACTGAAACCGTACACAAGAAATTTGAGCAAAAATACGGTGGAAAAGTATTCATTATTTTTTCCACAGAGATAAATAGAAAAAAACAGATTATAGACGAAGAAAAGATTGTTCAAGAAATAAAAAGTGAAATAGAAAGATTACAAAGTTAGTTTCCAGAATGTTTGTTTGTTAAACACATTTCATCTAAAACTTTTGAAATCCACTCGCAATTACTTTTCAAATCTATATTTCCCAGCCAAAGTTTCCAGAATTCTTCTGGTGTTTTCAAGCATTTGAGCATAGTTAATGAATTCTTGCTCAGTACTGATAAACTCCTTGGCTATTTTATCCATTTCCTTTGAGATATGAACTATATTCTCAACAGTTCGTTTGAATACAGCTACTTCTGAGTTTATCTCTTCTGATGAAGCTGATTGTTCCTCCGATAACGCCGCTATTGTTTGTAAGTTCGTCGCTATCTCTTTTATACTCTCAACTATATTCTTGAAAAATCCATACACCTCTTGTGCCATATTCTTTACTTCTTGCATCGATTGTGCCGACTTACCTATCTCTGAGCTCATCGCATATATATCTTCAACTAATTTCTTCAACGTTGAGATTATATTCGTCGTTGTCCTTTTGCTTTCCTCGGCAAGTTTTCTTATCTCATCAGCTACAACCGCAAATCCTCTTCCAGCTTCCCCAGCCCTTGCCGCTTCTATCGCCGCATTTAATGCGAGTAAATTCGTTTGTTCAGCTATATTCGATATCCCTGATACCACTCCTTCTATCCTTGATAATTCCGAATTTAGTTCTTCAACCTTTATTTTTGTGTTGTCCATAACAACCGATGTATCGTTTATTCTTTCTGTTAACACTTGGATTTTCTCCATGCCTTTCAACGTCCCTTGGTTGATTGTATCAGCATTTTCGGCAATCTCCGATACACTCTTTGCTAAAGATGCCGCACTTTCGGCAAGCTGTGTCGTTGCACTCTCTATCTCTTTGTACGAACTTTCAGAACTTTGTGCATCATCTTCGAGGGTATCCACAGCATGGTTGATCGTATCAACTTTTGTTTTCAAGTCGTCTTTAAAGTACAATATACCATCAGCAACAGACCCCAACACTTTGATTTCGTTGACTATATTAGAAACATCACTTTTAAGATTTGAACTTAGAGTATCGAATATATTCAAGATGTTATCGATTTCTTGGTAATTGCTTTTTTGTAATTTAACAGTGAAGTCACCGGAGGAAAGAGAGTTAGCAAGAATACCAAGAACACCAAGCTTTTTGAAGATGTAAATTATTGTAAGAAGCATGAATGTGAGTAAAATGGCAATTGTCACTATCAAGGTTATATAAACAGAAATTTTTACGTTATTTACCCTTGAAACGTCAACATCAGCCATAAGATAGGCTAATATCTTTTGACCATCTTGTATCGGTACAATTACTGTCATCAACGTGCCCCATACTGGATCCTGATAAGTTTTTGTGAACGTGTATCCTTTTTCTGAGAACAACTTTTTGTTTACTTTGTACACCAAATCGTTGTATCCAGGCTCGGAAAAATCATCGTTCATTGCGGTCCCATCTATCCACAATACATAGCTTTCATTTTCTATATTAAAGGATTTAGCGATGTACAGATACTTAAAATCAAATGTTTTCATTTTTTCATTTAAGAAAGTGTTTAAATCGATAAAATCAGAATTTGACTTATAGTTTGACGGTAATTCTAAATCGTTCAAAAGTTTATAAAGCTTTTCTCTATCAATACTGTTTGAAATGTCTCTTAGTATAGGAACACTTTGCTGAGCCACAATTTCGAATGCACCGTTGAGTTCATGGGTAAAAGCAAATATACCTAACAAGGAAATTATAGATAGAAGAACAGTGCTATAGACGACCAATCTTACTTTCAATTTTTTCATCCCGTTTCCCCCCTTTGGATAACAAAAGGTAAAAGAAGTAGAAAACGTTCAATTTTATTCAATTTTAAGTGATTAGAATTTGTATTTTCCTATCAAATTATCTAATATCTTTTTCGTATTTTCAAGCATCTGTGCATAGCTTACAAATTCTTTTTCTGAGCTAACCAAGTCTTGAGCTATAACGTCCATATCTTTGGATATTTCAACTATATTCTCAACAGTTCGTTTGAATACAGCTACTTCTGAGTTTATCTCTTCTGATGAAGCTGATTGTTCCTCCGATAACGCCGCTATTGTTTGTAAGTTCGTCGCTATCTCTTTTATACTCTCAACTATATTCTTGAAAAATCCATACACCTCTTGTGCCATATTCTTTACTTCTTGCATCGATTGTGCCGACTTACCTATCTCTGAGCTCATCGCATATATATCTTCAACTAATTTCTTCAACGTTGAGATTATATTCGTCGTTGTCCTTTTGCTTTCCTCGGCAAGTTTTCTTATCTCATCAGCTACAACCGCAAATCCTCTTCCAGCTTCCCCAGCCCTTGCCGCTTCTATCGCCGCATTTAATGCGAGTAAATTCGTTTGTTCAGCTATATTCGATATCCCTGATACCACTCCTTCTATCCTTGATAATTCCGAATTTAGTTCTTCAACCTTTATTTTTGTGTTGTCCATAACAACCGATGTATCGTTTATTCTTTCTGTTAACACTTGGATTTTCTCCATGCCTTTCAACGTCCCTTGGTTGATTGTATCAGCATTTTCGGCAATCTCCGATACACTCTTTGCTAAAGATGCCGCACTTTCGGCAAGCTGTGTCGTTGCACTCTCTATCTCTTTGTACGAACTTTCAGAACTTTGTGCATCATCTTCGAGGGTATCCACAGCATGGTTGATCGTATCAACTTTTGTTTTCAAGTCGTCTTTAAAGTACAATATACCATCAGCAACAGACCCCAACACTTTGATTTCGTTGACTATATTAGAAACATCACTTTTAAGATTTGAACTTAGAGTATCGAATATATTCAAGATGTTATCGATTTCTTGGTAATTGCTTTTTTGTAATTTAACAGTGAAGTCACCGGAGGAAAGAGAGTTAGCAAGAATACCAAGAACACCAAGCTTTTTGAAGATGTAAATTATTGTAAGAAGCATGAATGTGAGTAAAATGGCAATTGTCACTATCAAGGTTATATAAACAGAAATTTTTACGTTATTTACCCTTGAAACGTCAACATCAGCCATAAGATAGGCTAATGTCTTTTGACCGTCTTGAATTGGTACAATTACTG
>CAZOAS010000184.1:0-3788 GCA_964577745.1 uncultured Fervidobacterium sp. | reverse complement strand
GTATTTTGAATTTTCTTGAGTTCTATCATAAACTCACCTCAAAATCATCTTTTCAAATGAGTCGAGATAAAATTCTTTATCTCATCTATTTCTTGTTCATTTCTAATTTCTTTTTCAGCGAAGACAACGTATCTTTCATCTTCGTAAATCTGGTACGATTCTGAATAGGTCTCTTCGCCAGCTCTTGCAATGCAAGATAACCTTCTTCCGATTTTTTCACATACCCAAATCTTAGTATTGAATTTTTGAGCTATAGGCATAAGTAATTGACTGAGCCTTTCAAAATCTGACATCTCTCTCACCACTGTCGATTCTCTCAAGGTATTTCTCAACAAGTTCCCTATTGTTTACTCTTTCAAGTTCTTCTTGTATGAGTTTATTACCAAGTTCTTTTGTCTTGGCTGAAGCGTAATCGTTTAAGTATTCTCTCAGAGTAAACAACGCATTTGGTGTACAGAATCGTTTCACAAATCCTGGTATAGCGAATTCCATGAAATGCTCTCCAGTTCTTCCCATTCTATAGCATGCTGTACAGAAGGATGGAATATAACCTTCTTGCAACAGATCGTATATAACCTCCTCAAGTGAACGGTTGTCTCCAAGTATGAATTGACTCTTTCTTATCTTTTCCGGATCATTTTGTGAATAGGAACCGATACCTATACTTGAACCACCATCGATTTGTGAAACACCCATCTTGAGCACTTCTTTTCTCAAATGCGCCGGTTCTCTGGCTGTTAGTATCATACCAGTGTACGGTACTGCAAGTCTGATTATCGCAACTAATTTCTTGAAATCATCATCGCTAACCTTCGATGGTGGATTGTAACTTATCTCACTTCCAACGGCAGGCTCAATTCTTGGGAAAGATATCGTATGCGGTCCAACACCAAATCGTTCCTCCAGATGTATCGTATGGTAAATTAATCCCATCACTTCGTATTTCCAATTGTACAAGCCAAAGAGTGCACCTATTCCGACATCGTCTATACCGGCAAGCATCGCTCTGTCAAGACCGTAAAGTCGCCATGCATAATTCGATTTCGGACCTCTTGGATGCAGTTTCTTGTACGTTGGCTGATGGTAAGTTTCTTGGAAGATTTGGAATGTGCCGATACCAGCATCTTTTATTATCTTGTAACCTTCAACCGTTTGTGGTGCTGCGTTGACGTTGACTCTTCTAATCTCACCATGCCCAACTTTTGTATCGTATATTATCCTTATCGTCTCGGCAATAAACTCTGGGCTATATCTTGGATGTTCGCCATATACGACGATTAATCTCTTGTGTCCCTTAGAAACAAGCGCTTCAACTTCTCTTCTCAATTCATCGAATGTTAAGGTTTTTCTGTAAACTTCTGAATTTGACGTTCTAAAACCACAGTAGACACAATCGTTGACACAATCGTTACCTATGTAAAGTGGTGCGAAAAGCACTATCCTGTTGCCGTATATTCTTTCTTTCAATGTTCTTGCCGCGTGGAATATCTCCTCAAGCAATTCTTTATCCTCGACGTTAAGTAACGTTGCAACCTCTTCAGGATCCAATCTGTTTTTATTGAGTGATTTTTCCAAAATTTCCATAACTCTTATTCGATCCGGTGATTTCGTTGTTTCGAGTAACTCAAAAATCTCTCTTTCGGGAATAAAGGTTTTTTCTGTATCAATTTCCTTCGTAAATACGTACATAAGGATACCTCCTTTTTTCGGACTCCGGAATCCGGATTCCGGACTCCGTAAAAATTAATTTACAGCTATGCTTTTGACTTTGACTCCTTTAATGTTTCCAAGCTTACCTGTGAATGACCCCATTACGTCGTTTGAAGTTTTGACTATCAAAAAGACTATAGCTATATTCTCTTCTGGTACTGGATAGCCAACCCTTAATTTGATTATCTCTGAATACTGATGAAGCAATTCGTTAACTTTTGAATACGCATTTTCTCTGTCTGTTACAATGATATCTATTGTGTAGTACCTTTCCTCCATCTGAAGCACCTCCAAATGCGAATAATACAAAAAATCCCCTTTCCTTTGAACACCAAGGAAAGGGGAAGATTATGCTACAATAGTATTATCTATTTGGCACTTTCCCTCTTTCCTTGGTGTCAGAACAGACTCCTCCACCTCAGAAAGACAAAGCATGAGAAATTATTCACTTGTTACAAATATATTTTACTACAAAATCTAAGAAAATCCATAGTTTAATATCACTGATAACGCACAATTACAGATGAATAAAAAGAAATATGTTACCTAATTTTGTATAAATTCACGTTTTTATGTTGAAGGATTACATGACATGCGTTATAGTATAATTAAATAGAGAAAGATGGTGGTGATGAGTATGAGGTATTCTATACTTACGATAGTAATTTTAATATTTTGCAATTTCGGATTTGCTTATTTTGTGACATTTAAATCGGAGGTGTCGGTTTTTCCTGGTGCTGTCTTTATGAAAGAATTAGTCGAAGAAACTGACGTCGATACCCCAACTTTAGAAAAAATCGTGGTTGCTTACGTCTCAAGTGGGACAAAGTTATCTTTGAATAAGAAGTATCTTGTGAATGTACTTAAAAGGTACGTTGGAACTATTGACGCTCAGTTCGATGATATACCGGTGGTTATAAAAGCTGATAAAACTAATGTTGAAAGCGATACTGTTACAAAAAACGTCCTTGCAAAAGATGAGATTAACAATATTATACTGAGTGAATTGTATAAGTACTATCCTTCAGATACCAAATTCAACTTAAAGTGGCAATCGGGAAACATAGTTGAACATGACGATTACAGTATTTATATTCAATTAGCGAATAAATCTTTGCCTTTTCTCAGAATTACTTTAAAAAAATCAAATAGAATAGTAGGATATCTAACTTTCCAATACGAAGCCATACTTCTTAGGAAAGTTGGAGTTGCGAAAAGAAAGATAGAAAGGGGAGAAGTAATAGGTATAAACGATGTTGAATTTTCAGAACAAAACATTTACACACTAAATAAAATTCCAGTCTTCTCTGAAGATTTGCCAGTCATGGCTGACAAGGTCTTTCAAAAAGGTGAAATACTAGATGGGAGATATACAAAAGAGGTTCCGATAGTAATTAAAGGACAAATTCTTAAAGCTGTAAGTATCGTCGGTGGTGTCAGCATTTCGACCTTAGTTCAAGCACTTGAAAATGGTTACGTTGGTAATATCATAAGTGTCAAAAATCTTGATACGGGAGCAATTATAAAAGGAACTGTACAACAAGATGGTACGATAGTAGTATTGGAGGTGAAGTAATTGAGTAAAAAGATTATAGTTCTTCTTGTTTTTGGGTTTTTTGGTTTGCTTTTTTCAACATCACTTTATACGAGCTCATCAAATACTCAATTCAAGAACCTGATTGGTGATTACAAAGCGTCTAAGGTAGGAGATGCAATTACGGTGGTCGTATACGAATCTCCAAGGATTTCAACGTCATCCCAAGTAAATTCGTTAATGGGAGCGTTTATAAATGCAATCAATTCAGGAACAAAGCTGGTTGGTTTGGATTTAAGCAGATACTTACCAACAAATACTTCTCAAACTGATAAAAGAGATAACAAAAGTCAGGCAAACGCTGTGGTCGAATTAACAGCTGTTGTAAAGCAAGTTGATGAAACTGGGAAGATGTTCGTTGAAGGTCGCAAACAAATAAAAGTTGGTAATGATTTAAGAGAGATTATAATAACAGGTTGGGTTCATCCTCAGGCGATAAGACCGGGAAATGTTGTGAATTCCACTGATTTGATAAACGCACAGA
>CAZOAS010000183.1:1508-3851 GCA_964577745.1 uncultured Fervidobacterium sp. | reverse complement strand
TAAAACAAAAAGTCGTAGGAGGGAACTGTATGAAGTTGAAGACGATGACGATGGAGTGGACTGGAGATAGTTTAATACTTATCGATCAAAGAAGATTACCTTTCGAAGAAGTCTACGTCACATGTGCCGATTACAGAGCCGTCGCACTTGCGATAAAAGAGATGGTTGTACGTGGAGCACCCGCTATAGGTGCGTCTGCTGCATTTGGTTATGTGCTTGGTGCAAAAGAGCTGATTAAGAAAAGCTACAATTATGAACAAGTGTTTTCTCAGATGAAGAATGTAAAAGAAGTCCTTGCAAGAACTCGCCCAACTGCAGTGAATTTGTTCTGGGCACTTGAGAGGATGGAAAAAAGATTGATTTCTCATGGTAAGTTTGAGGGATTAGTTAAGGTTCTTGAAGAGGAGGCAATGAAGATTGCTAAGGAAGATATAGAGGTGAATAAAGCAATTGGTAGAAATGGTGCTCAGCTGCTCAAAGATGGAGACACTGTATTAACTCACTGTAACGCAGGTGCACTTGCTACAGTAGATTACGGTACGGCTCTTGGTGTTTTAAGAGCGGCAAAAGAGCAAGGTAAACGTATCAAAGTCTTCGCAGATGAAACAAGACCGTACTTGCAAGGTGCAAGATTGACTGCCTGGGAATTGATGAAAGATGGGTTCGATGTTACACTCATCAGTGATAACATGGCAGGATGGGTTATGAAACAAGGTAAGGTAAATGCCGTAATCGTTGGCGCTGATAGAATAGCAGCCAATGGCGATGTTGCAAATAAGATAGGAACTTATATGGTTGCGGTACTTGCAAAAAAACACGGTATCCCATTCTACGTTGCTGCACCAACAAGTACGCTTGACTTGTCAATCAAGAGTGGAGCAGAAATTCCAATCGAAGAACGCTCTCACGAAGAGGTTGTCACATGCGGTGGTAGGAGAGTTGCACCAAATAACGTGAACGTGTACAATCCCGCTTTTGATGTTACTGAACATGAACTTGTCACAGCGATAATTACGGAAAAAGGAATTGTTTATCCACCTTACGAAGAAAATTTAAAGAAATTGTTTGAGGAGTGATAAATATGATAGATTTAAAATTACTCAGAAAGTCACCTGAAATTTTCTACGAGGCTTTAAAAAAGCGAAATCAGTCGACAGAAATATTAGACCAGATAATAGCACTCGACAAAGAGTGGAGAAATTATTTAAACACTGTGAACAATCTCAAGGCAAAGAGAAACGAATTATCTAAGCTTGTTGCTAAATACAAAGCGGAAGGAAAATCGGCAGAAGCAGATGAGATAATTGCAGAGAGCAAAAAAATTGGTGATGAGATTTCGCAGTACGAGGCAAAGCAGAAAGATCTAGAAGATAAAATGTTCAATCTTGCTCTTTACATACCAAATGTGCCTCATGAGAGTGTACCGGTTGGAAAAGATGAAACGGAAAATGTTGAGATAAGAAGATGGGGTGAGCCGAGAAAATTTGATTTCGAACCAAAAGCACACTGGGATTTAGGTCCAGCACTCGGTATGCTCGATTTCGATAGAGGAGCGAAATTAAGCGGTTCAAGATTCACTGTGATGTTCGGCGCTATCGCAAAGCTTGAAAGAGCGATAGCACAATTCATGCTTGACGTACACACTCAAAAGCATGGTTATACGGAAGTAAACGTGCCACACCTTGTAAAAAGAGAAACGATAACGGCAACTGGACAATTACCAAAATTTTCCGAAGAGCTTTACACGTGCGAGAAAGACGATTTGTTCTTGATTCCAACTGCAGAGGTTTCACTTGCCGCATTACATATAGATGAGATTATAGATGAAAGTGCGCTTCCATTGAAATACACAGCTTTCACACCTTGCTATAGAAGAGAAGCAGGAAGCTACGGAAAGGATGTTAGAGGGCTCATCAGACAACATCAATTTGAAAAAGTAGAACTGGTATGGTACACAACAGCAGAAAGGTCATTTGAAGACCTTGAACAATTGACACGCGATGCGGAGAGGATTTTACAATTACTCGAATTACCGTACCGTGTAATCACATTGTGTACAGGCGACCTTGGATTTGCAGCAGCAAAGACTTACGATATAGAAGTATGGTTACCATCTTATAATGCATACAAAGAAATCTCTTCATGCAGTAATGATACAGACTTCCAAGCAAGAAGAGGTAACATGAGATACAGAACAAAAGACGGAAAGATGAACTATGTGCATACATTGAACGGTTCTGGTCTTGCCGTTGGAAGAACACTCGTAGCGATAATCGAAAATTATCAAAATCCAGATGGCACAATAACGGTACCAAAAGCTTTAAGACCATACATGGGAGTAGA
>CAZOAS010000183.1:0-1408 GCA_964577745.1 uncultured Fervidobacterium sp. | reverse complement strand
TAATAAGTTTGATTAATATTAACTGACAACTGATAACTGTTCACTGATCACCGACAACTGATCACCGATAACCGATCACTGATAACTGATAACCGTTCACCGATAACCGACAACGGAAGGTGATATTTTAAAATATGGTTAGTGATTCTAACAGAGAACTCATAGACAAGATACGCCACATGAATTACGAAGAGTTGTACAAATTCGCAAATGAAATAAGAGAATACATGATTTCGGTAATTTCGCAAAATGGTGGTCACCTTGCAAGTAATCTTGGTACAGTGGAGCTTACACTCGCACTGTACCGTGTTTTTGACCCGTTTGAAGATTACATAATATGGGATACTGGACATCAAACATACACACATAAATTACTAACCGGTAGATGGGAAGAATTCAAAACACTTAGAAAATTCGGTGGAATATCTGGATTCACGAATATATTCGAAAGTGAAGTCGATAGATTCGGCGCTGGACATGTTGGTACTTCTATAGCTGCTGCGCTCGGAATTGAGAAAGCATTGAACTTGGAAGGGAAAAAAGCAAACGTTGTAGTTGTCATAGGTGATGGTGCATTAACAAGTGGACAAGCGCTTGAGGCTTTGAATCAAGTGAGGAGTCAGAACTCAAAGATAAAGATAGTACTCAACAGTAACGGAATGAGCATTTCAAAAAACGTTGGCGGACTTTCAATGCTCTTGGAATCGCTCAGGACAAGTAAGATTTACTTAACAATTAAAGACAGCATAAAAAGAGGAATGAGTGGCAGCGTTGAATTTGAACTGAAAAAAATAAGAGAAGCGCTAAAAGTTGCGTTAGTAGGTGAAGATTTCTTTGAGTCCATAGGTCTTAAGCACTTTGGACCTGTTGATGGACACGATTTGAAAATCTTAGAAGAAGCATTTAAACAAATAAAGGATTATCCTTATCCAACTGTGTTAACTGTCTTTACAATCAAAGGTAAAGGTTACACTCACTCTGAAACAAATCCAACAAGGTACCATGGTGTAGAAAAATTCGACCCCGATTCGGGAGATTTCGAAAAACCGGAAAATTCTTTCTCTTACAGTGAGGTACTTGGTAAAGTACTCACGAAATTAGCACAAGAAGATACAAAAATCGTAGCGTTAACTGCTGCAATGCCGGATGGTACCGGTCTAAATATCTTTGCCAAATCGTTTCCAGAAAGATTTGTCGACTTAGGAATAACTGAACAATCCGTTGTAACTTATGCTGGTGGACTTGCAACTTTAGGATATAAACCTGTTGTCGCAATATATTCTACTTTCCTTCAAAGGGCGTACGATCAGATAATCCACGATATCGCTCTGCAGAATCTCGACGTACTCTTTGCCATCGATAGAGCGGGACTTGTTGGTACCGATGGACCAACACATCATGGTGTTTT
>CAZOAS010000182.1:0-3859 GCA_964577745.1 uncultured Fervidobacterium sp. | reverse complement strand
TCAGTGTTTAACATTTTTATTTACACCGATCACTATTCACTAACCACCGATCACCAGATCAATAAAATTGGCGGAGAGAGAGGGATTCGAACCCTCGGTGGAGAAACCTCCACACTTGCTTAGCAGGCAAGCGCCTTCGACCACTCGGCCATCTCTCCGTAACGTACATATCCCGCTTAAAGATTGTACCATATACTTTCAAAATTTCAAGTGGGGTAAGCAAAAATTCCTAAATGAAGCAAACTCTCCGCGTTCGCGGAGAGTTTGCTTTCTAATTTCTGATTATCTTATATATTCCAACCTTGCGATACTCGGTGTTGATGATGCTGGAATTTCCAACTTCACAACGATTTCATTTTTGTCCATCTTCTTTCCTTCAACACCTCTTCCTTTTCCAACACCAACGAGCCAGTTACCAGCTAAGAGTGTTTGGTCTTTGTTTAGGTCAACTATGACAGAAGCTGAAAGTTTATCTTTGAGCCATACTTGGAAGTACGGTGTATCACCGAAACCAAATGCATAGAACATCAACTTACCATCTGTCGTTCTAAAGAGTTTAACAGCTTTTTTGTCAAGTTTTTTAAGAGTGATATTAACAACCTTACCTGGATCAACATCAACACTTTTCACTTCAAAAATTTCCAGAGGTTCGTCAAACTTATAGTTAGTGACACTGTCGATCTTGCCAGCTACAAAAAGTCCATCTTTACCAGCTTGGATTTTTAAACCATTTATCGTACCATCTATAAACAATTTGTTTCCGTAAGGATCAACGATATTAACGTTTGTTCTTTGTTTTGAAGAATCACTTTTTGTAAAAACATTACAACCTGAAAGCACTAAAGCAAAAATCACAAACAGTAAAGAAATATATGCTATCTTTCTCATACAATTCACCTCCTTTTATTCATTACTGAACTCTTTCACTTTCAGGTACAGCAAAGCCAAACATTGAAGCGAAGTAATACAGATCTTCCTCGTCGATATTTGTTGTTGAATCTGTTAAATATCCAGCTCTGTAACTGGCATAGTTTGGATACGGAGGTATGAAATCTTCTCTTGGACCTATGTTGAATATTAAGTCATCTCCACTTACAGAAGTATTGTACCGAGCAATGAAGAGATTCCAATCGTTAATATCTACATCCAAGTCATCGTCGAAATCACCAACTACATACAAGAATCTGTTGGTTCTGTAAACCTTCTTAGCTCTTAAGTTCGCTGGATCAACAAGTTGACCTTGAATTTGTGCATAACCGTATATTTCAAAGAACTGCTCAAAGAACTCGCTAGTTGTACCATTCATCTGAACTTTATTCGGGAACATAAGGTTCAGTGCCAACGTAGCAACACGTGTGGTAGTAGCAAGTGGTGATTCGAAGCTATGAAGTACGTAATTCAGCTGGTTAGATTCCGCTGTACTACTTAATTTCGTAACTCCTGGTAAGAAGTCTTCTGATATAACATTGGTTATCGTTACGTTGTTCTTAGTATTCAGTTTCATATTGTAAGCTACGGCATTTGTTGCAGCATCTAAGAAGAGATACGCCCGAACTCTTCCATAAGCGAATTCTGGTAAAAGCAGGGTGATAGTTGCACTCAGTTGAGCGTAGTAAATTTCTATGTAAGCAGGTCCCTTAGCTGTTAATTTTAAACTATCTATATCATAATAAGTGTTCCTTGTGTATCCGTTACTTTGATCCGGATCCCATTGGTAAACATTCCATTTGTACGCATACCACGTTATACCATTATATGTCGGAGATGAATTTATAGTTACACTTGCTGCTATTGGATAATCCTTGTTTTGTTCGTAATCATAAAACGCATATATAGTTCTAGTCGATTCAAAGCTCGGATTAGTAGGATATTTTTCGTATATGTAGAACGTATAAGTGGCATCGGCGAAAACCTTTATATTTCTATCGGAGAATCTGAAAGTAATCGTAGCCGGATTGTCACCTTCGCTACCTTCATAACCATCTTGTCCTGTTTGCCAGTACGTAAATTCAAATTCACTATCTGTTGCAGGTTTTGTACCACCTTGTGTTGTAAAGCCACTTCTAAGAAGCAAACTTGCGGTCGTAGGTGTAGAAAATTGAACGATTAATTTTTGAGCTCCTGGTACACCTTCTGGAATTCTTGAAAAATCTGTTTCATTTGTTCTTAAGCTTGTGTATGTTGCAACAACTGTGTTATCTGCATTAACAATTGTAGCATCGTAAAGTAAACCATAACTTGCTGTTGAACCTAATAATGTGCTTGAAAGTTCTTTCGAATAACCGCCTTCGTATGCCTTTATGTAAATTTTTGTTTTGAAGAGCATCGAAGCAATGTCCACAAAACCTGTTCTGCCAGCATTTTGACCGTACATACCCCAGATACCGAATGGACCTCTTGCATTTATTTTCCATGCATAAACAGTACCATCGTTTGTTGCTGTTACAAAATAGTAATCATCAACTTCTGCTGCTCCTGTTGGTGCAACACCTACGGCTGCACTAATCGAGAATGATGAATTAACAACGAATTCCCATTCTTTTGTGAAAACACCCGTAGTTGAATTGAATGAAAGAATCGTAATCTTACCACTCGACATATTTTGAGATGATGGAATTATAAGATATGTCTTACCATCGTAACCACGCACAATAGCAGGTGTTGTTGTGATTTGTTGACCTATAGTATATTCGCCAAGTTTTAAAAGATTAGAGTTCAAAGCAGCAACCTTACCACCGCCGAAAACATAAATAAAGCCGTTACCGTCTATAAGTACACCTGCACTATCACAACTTGAGAGTGGACGAGAATCTATTGATCCACCATCGGAAGGATCTATTTTATAGATAACACCTTGGTTGTTCAAGGCATATATAAATCCACTTTCATCCATCGCCATCGGAACTGTAAATTCACCGGAAAGAGTGGCTCTTAACGTTGGAGATGCCAAATTAGTCGGATCGAATTTATAGAATTTACCATTTTGTGTTAAGACGTAAAGATTTTGTCTTGACGGATCCAAAATCGGTGGTATTTTCACTGGACCGTTGATAGTAACACTATCGATAGTTGTTATCGTACTCGTTGATGTATTGTATATTACTCTATAAACTCTGTTATCCATCGTTCCAGTGAATACTGTGATACTACCAGAATCTGTGTAAGCAACTACACCATAAGCTGCTTGGGACAAATTCACAGTTGTTTGAACCGATGATGAACCGCTTATTCGATGTATAGAAAGCACGTTTTGAATTGTTCCTTGTGCTGTCACGTAAATTATATATTGGTCATTTCCCACTTTTATGTAAGTTGGCGGAGCGACTACATTAACAATTCCAGAAATTTGTCCAAGCGATCTGTAAGTACCTGTAGCAAGCAATTCGTACAACGCACCGTCTTTTGAAAGATAGAGGAGATTCCCCATAGGTTTCGCTATCAGCCCTGGACTTGACTTTCCTGGTATCTGCCAATAGTAGTTGCCTGTCCATAAACCTGTAAGATTCAAAGCCGCAAATGTAGCAGTTACAAGTAAGATAAGACCGATGGATAAAAATTTAACATACCGCCTCATACTAAACCCTCCTTCCGTATACGTGTAAGAACACAAAAATACTACTTGCTGAAAAAGTTTACTACCATTTTAAACAATTTATTCTCTCACCTCACTTTCGCATACATATTTCTGAACTCTTGTGGGAACAACTCCATCTTAAAGACATAATTTTGAATTAGTGTTCTGCTTTTTCAAAAGCAGCAAAGATGTAATTAATGAAGTAAATTTTTTCATTTATATAATGATCATTTTGTTTATCGGAAATTTCTGGGAAAATTTTACTTTGCAGCTAATATATTAGAC
>CAZOAS010000181.1:0-3868 GCA_964577745.1 uncultured Fervidobacterium sp. | reverse complement strand
CATACTCTCGGGGCAGGGTGGAATTCCCGACCGGCGGTAAAGCCCGCGAGCCTTCGGATATCGAAGGTTGATCTGGTGAAATTCCAGAGCCGACGGTAAAAGTCCGGATGAGAGAGAGTGTGTGATAATTATATTTCAAATTGCCGATGATAATTTACTGGTTTTTATCATTTTCATTGGCAAATTGGATTGATTATATAAAAAATGTTGAGCCCCGAGAAAAGTTCTCGGGGCTTTTTGTTTTTCAAATTTCTGTAAAGTTGAGGTGAGAATATGAGTGATGTAAACGATATTAGTTACATGAGATTAGCTCTCAAGCTTGCAAAGAAAGGTGTAGGTTACGTTAATCCAAATCCTCCAGTGGGAGCAGTTATTGTGAGAGATGGGAAGATTTTAAGTACTGGATACCACAAAAGATACGGAGATTTTCACGCAGAACGTAATGCCATACTGGATGCTTTCAAAAGAAATATTAATTTAGACGGTTCAACGATGTATGTGACACTTGAGCCGTGTGATCATTATGGAAAAACTCCTCCTTGCACCGATTTGATAATCCAAGCTGGGATAAAGAAAGTGGTTGTTGCCACGAGAGATCCAAATCCAGTTAGTGGAAATGGCATCGACAAGCTGAGAAATAACGGTATCGAAGTTGAAGTAGGTATTTTAGAGAATCAGGCAAAAGAACTGATGAAGTTCTTCATTAAATATGTTACCAAAAAGATACCTTACGTGACATTGAAGTATGCTTCGACCTCGGATGGAAAAATCGCCGATAAGTACGGTAATTCAAAGTGGATAACTAACGAATTAAGAAAAATTGTTCATAGACTGAGAATTGAACACATGGCTGTTTTGGTTGGGGCAGGTACCGTTTTGATAGATAATCCACAATTAAATATCAGGTTAGTGCGTTCAAAGAAGAAGTCACCAATAAGAATTGTTTTAGATAAGGAAGGCAAAACCCTTGAAAAAATAGATTCTCTGAATGTTTATAGTAAAGATGCTAAGGTCATTGTATTTACAAATGTAAGCAATGATTTTAATATTCCAGAACATATAAAATTAATCAGGTCCACGGAACCTGAGGAAATACTAAAACATCTGTATGCTGAGGGCATAGATTCTGTCTTGATAGAAGGAGGGTCAGAAATCTTTTCACAATTTTTACCTTTTGCTGATGAGATATACGGATTTTACGGATTAAAAGTTTTGGGGAAAGGAAAAGATATTTTCTCAAAGATTTCAGTCACTTTGGGTACACCTTTCGATTTTTCAATTAAAGAATTTAAAGTATCAAAAAACAAGTCCGAATTCTTGGTGGTGATGCAACGATGTTCACAGGGATAATTCAAAGTGTTCAAAAGGGTGAATTCATAGATGGGGTTTTAAAGGTAAAGAGATGTTGGGAAGATTTAGAAATTGGTGAAAGTATAGCCATCAACGGTGTGTGCCTTACTTTGAGAAAGTTCGACGATGAGTGGATGTACTTTGATGTTGGACTAGAAACTTTATCGAAAACAAATCTGTCAACATGCAGCATTTTTAACTTAGAAAGGGCACTTAAGATAGGTGATAGTTTATCTGGTCATTATGTGAGTGGTCATGTGGATGGTACGATAAGGTTCCTTTCTAAGGTTTCGACCGGTAATACGGTATATATGAAATTTTCGATGCCATCGGAACGCTGGGCGGTTGTAAGAAAAGGATCGATAGCGTTGAATGGTATAAGTCTAACTATCGCCAATGTTGATCTTGACTCTTTCACTGTGCAGATCATTCCACACACACTTGAGAATACAAACTTGAAATTCTTAAGATTGGGAGACACTGTTAATTACGAAATAGATATGCTGGCAAGGTATGTCGAAGGTATTTTATCTCATAAGAAAAAGGAGTTGATTGAAAGATGGGAATTTTAGAAAAAGTTCGGGAAGAGTTTTTGAAAAATAAACCCATAATTTTGGTTGATGAAGAAAGGGAGATAGAGGGAGATTTAGTATTTCCAGCTCAGATGATAACACCTGAGATTGTTGAATTCATGACAAAATATGGCAAGGGTTTATTTTGTGTCGTTGCACCGCAGGATGAACTGTTAAATCGGGGTTTTTTTAAATTGCCATCGAATTTTGGCGCTAATTATTTTATTCCAGTGGATTACCCATCGAGTCGGTTATCAACTGGTATACCCGCTAAAGAGAGGGCTATCACTTGCCAGAAAATTGCTAATAGTTCCTGTAAAATCAATGACTTTAAATATCCTGGACATGTAACAGTGATAGGTGCAGTTGAATTTTCAAAAAGGAAAGGACACAGTGAATCATCTGTCGAGCTTCTCAAGATGACTGGCTTTAAGCCGTATTCGGTGATAATAGAGATCTTAGATGAAGAAGGGGATTCCCACAATTTAAGATATTTAGAAAAACTTGCAAAGCAGTTCGACTTGTTAATAATCTCCATAAAAGATGTGTGGAAAGAGTACATCAAACACCAGCAATTACTCAGAGTAAAAGCCAAAGCCAATTTACCAACAAAGTACGGAACATTCAAAATCGTTTCATTCGATAACTTCTTAGATGCCAAAGACCACTTTGCGCTCGTTAAAGACTACAGTGGAATACCTTTTGTAAGGATTCATTCAGAATGCGTGACAGGTGATTGTTTAAATTCCTTAAGATGTGATTGTGGTTCTCAACTTGAGAATGCTCTTCGATTTATTCAGAAAGAGGGTGGTGTGATACTGTATTTAAGACAAGAAGGTAGAGATATCGGCTTGAGTTGGAAAGTAAATGCCTATGAGCTTCAAGATAATGGATTAGACACATATGAAGCTAATGTTAAACTTGGTTTTAAACCAGACGAGAGAGATTACGCAATAGCTGTCCAGATGCTCAAGGCTATGGAAATTGATAGAATAAGATTATTAACAAACAATCCAGACAAAGTGAAACAACTTCGAGAATACGGAATAGACGTTGTAGAGCAAGTTCCAATAACCGGAAATATCACAAAGCATAATGTAAATTATTTAAAAACCAAAGCGGAGAAATTCGGACATCTTATTCAGAATATTAAAGACATTCAAAACGTGGAGGGATGAGTATGCGTATCTTTGAAGGGAACTACAACGGTGAAGGTTTAAAATTCGGGATAATCGTTTCAAGATTCAACAGTATGATAACCGAAAAACTCTTAGACGGTGCACTTGACTGTCTAAAAAGACACGGAGTAAATGACGAAGATATAGAAATTGTAAAGGTCCCAGGGAGTGTCGAAGCAATTTACGCACTCAATATGATGAGCAAGCATCCAGAAAAGTACGATGCGATAATTGTTCTAACGGCAGTTATTCAAGGTGAGACGTATCATTTCAATATTGTGGCAAACGAAATAGGAAAAGCGGTTGCACAACTCAATTTGTCTTCTGAAATTCCAATCACATTCGGAGTACTAACGACTGAAACTGTCGAGCAATCACTGAATAGATCAGGTATAAAGAGTGGAAACAAAGGCTTCGAAGCGGCTATGGCAGCACTCGAGATGGCAAACCTGAGAAAAGAATATTTTAATCGTGATTAACAATTTTATGTTATAATAACATACACTGACTTCAAACGT
Organism: uncultured Fervidobacterium sp.; assembly: GCA_964577745.1. GTDB lineage: Bacteria > Thermotogota > Thermotogae > Thermotogales > Fervidobacteriaceae > Fervidobacterium. The sequence continues at coordinate 250 of CAZOAS010000181.1, read as the reverse complement.
GATAAAGGAGATGAGCTCTTGCATAGACTTTATAACGGACTTTCTAATTGCATCGACATGAGAATTCTTCTAACATTTTTTCTATTTGTATCCTTTGTTAGTTCATTTGGTTGGTCAGGTCACAGTGTTTACACATACCTTGTGGTTAAAAATTCCGGTGTGGACTTTGACTTTCCTGTGGAAATATTACCCAAGAATTTTCAAGAAGACAGATCATACAACACAAGTGGAATGTTGGGAGAATACCTAT
>CAZOAS010000180.1:0-3872 GCA_964577745.1 uncultured Fervidobacterium sp. | reverse complement strand
AAGAATCCTCGCATTTCAATGCGGGGAGTAGGTCAATGTAGCTTTAAATCATAGGGATTCTATAGGGATTCTATCGCTGAGCGCACTTTGGAAATCCTTTCCCGTAACTTTTTACCTATTCTTACACCAAGGTAGGCCAGAAAAATCGAGATTATTAGTGAACCTAAAATTTGTACAGTGGATATTGCCTTAACTATATTGACGATATTTGATATGTTTTCCCTTTGATAGACGCAAGCATATACGTTTTTCTCAAAATCGAAAATTGGTATAGCTATATAAACATAGCCATCTTTAACAAACGCTTGGAACTGTCCAGTCAATATCTCATTTTCATCAAAAACATTTGTGAAATCATCGACTTCTTCACGTGATTTGTATAAGGCATCAATTCGTTCTTTCTTCTCGTTAAAGAAAACTTTAATCAATGCGTCTCCGGACAACTTTTTAGCAAAACTAGTTCCAACATTTATATTAGCTTCAACACTTCCCACATACTCTCCTTCGTAAAAAACAGGAGCTATGTAACGTAACATCGCACCTTTCGCTCCAACACCTGTTGAAAAAGTGGGCACTTTATTTTCAGCCACGTATTTAATATCCGGTCTGTAACTGCTAACATCATCTCCAAATTTGGTTATATCTGATGTTCTAAGGAAAGATTTCAAATCCGGTGTGTGAAAGTGGATTTGAAAAAGGTCGTAGTTTATATTATAAAATGTATGGTATCTCATGATTAGCTGAATTAAAAGCTCGCGATTTTTCTCAGCAAATGCTTCAACTATACTTTCATCGTATAGAATAGTGTCAACAATTATCATTGCTCTTTCTTGTTCATATTTTATCTTATCGGTTATCGATTCATATGTTTTATCAAGTAACAATTCAGTCCAAAGCGTTGTAGCTTTTGAACTCAAAACCATACCAAAGATTGCTACGAAAAATGATGTAAAGAATATCAAAAAAGGAAGACCATAAATGAGCCAGGTGCGAATTTTCAAATTAATCACCTCTATTCCAGTAAATCAAGTTGAGATTTTACGAAATTCACCGTTTCTTTGAGCTCATTCATGGTCTGTTGGAGTCTCACTGAAAAGTTCCGAAGGATATTTGCCGTTTCCACTAAGATATTTAAATTGTTGGTTGTTTCAATATTAATAATTGCGACGTTTGACAAACTTACATTTACTTCCGAAACTTCGTGGAGAGAGCTTTGGATTGAAGAATTTATATCTTCAAATTCTTTCTCTATATTTTTCAAATATTTCTCCGATTCTCGAGCAAGTTGTCGTACTTCTTGAGACAATTTCATTATCATTTCAGCTATTGTCTCAAGTGCTCTTCGGTCTATTTCCAATTTTCTGACTTCAACAGAAGAGTTTATCGACAGTACAGTTATCTCATCGGCTATATCACGAATTTGGCTGACAAACCGTGCAAAACTGCTAAAGAAATTTGAAAGATGTTTGGTCACCTCTGAGAAATGCGAAACGTTGTTCACGAATTCATTAACCTTTTTAAGTGAACTATCTATCTCTGTTCTGTTCTCTTCAAAAAGATTTGCAAAGTTATTGATACTACTTTCAACGTTTTCAGAAATTTTAAACATTTCCTGAACCACTTCGGCAAGTTTCTGAGTAGGACTCAATTCAAAATCTTTTGAATTTAAGTCAGTGTTGTCGGTATAATCCACTGAATGATTACCTCCTAACTAATGTAACTGGTAATGAGCAACTCACATTTATTATACAATAAAATATCGCATTTTATATCAAGTAAAATTTTTTATGTTTTTGATTTCACTTTTCAAGCGTCAAAGCAAAGATATGTACATTAATTTGTCCTGGTAAGATTATCTTCTCTATTGTACCGTTGATCTCCAAAACATACACGTTAATACCGCATTTTATGTATTGCTTCTCTCCAGAAGATATGTACCTGTAATCAAATACGATATCTTTTGGTGAGTTACACCAGTCATGTATATTTAGTTCATAATTAGAGTTATCTGTTGTGATCGCAACATCGTAATCCCCGTGATTAGCAGCGGCAAGGATATATATCCTTTTCACGTAAAACTCTTCTGGCAAAATTATAATCTGTCCATCGCATCTTATGTTATCCATACCGATTGTTTTCAAGTAAAATGGTATGTTGTTGAGGTATATAACACCTTCATCTATTTCGTTTTGTGGTAAATACGCTCCGACAACACCACCTAAGTTATCAAAATTCCCCGGATTTTGCGGTGTTCCAAAACCGTCGTTGTTGTAAAAATCAGAAAGATCTACTAAGCCAAAATCCCCGGAATATTTTATTTTAGCTACTGATTCGAAAGAAAATTCTTTGCTTTTTGTGGTGAAAATTTGTCTATTTTCAACTTTCAAAGCTTGTGATGAAATATCGTAAAAAACAGTCTTAGGACTTTTCTTATCGAATGAGATTCCTAATTGCTGTGGAATCAAAATAATTTGGTCGATGTTGCAACTGTTTGAATTTGAAACGGAGAAATTGCCTTCTATCTCAACAATGCCAATCTCAAATAGTCCTTTACCAGATAAATCTTTTTTAATACTCGTTTTCGAAGACACAGTTATCGTTGTATTAGAGAAATTACCAGATAAGAGGACGTAATACGTTCCACTTTCAACATTTTGTTTTCGTATCCTTCCTTTTCCTTCTATTTGCAAACTTGCACCTGAACCGTAATCTCCCGTTACCATTTTTGCAGAAGATATCCCAATATCAAAAGATTCTGCTTCAAGTACAGTTATACCAGAGCGACCGATTATTTCTGGATTCGTTGCTAACGTTTGGTATGTTTCTGGTAATTTCATACCATGAAGAATCGTCCTTAAACTACAGATTGTCGATTCTGCACCTGCATTTCTGTTGTAGTGCATGTATTCCATCCCATCGTAACCTTCTCCATTATCACCAAACATCCTAACGCCAAGTCGATTTCCACCAAACAACCAAGAGATAACCAAAGAAGAAAGCAAAGCGTACTTTTCATCCCTTTTGATATCGTACAACTGAGTAAGAGGAACTGCCACACATTCAAGTGCGTAAGCTAATTCGGGATACAATTTGAAATAGTTTTGAATTGAATAGATCAAACCTGTTGAAAGCATAATCGAAGCTTGCGAAATCAGTTGTTTTTCTGCAACGAATAGAAATTTCTCGTTACCAGTAATTTTATACGCACGTAGCAGAGCTTCTGTGTAATGATTTCCCCATCCGTTCCATAATAATTTATCCTTGTAAACGGAGAAGAAACCTTTCAAACTTTCGAAGTTTTTAATTTCATATTCCAATAAGTCTGTTGCGTACTTATTTATCTCTTTTAATATTTCGGGCGATTGATACACTTCGTAATAATTGCAAAGACCAAGAATGTAAAGAGCTAGTTGATCTGCGGAAGTTGGTGGTTTTCTCTTGATTGCATTGTATGTTTTCTTAACCGCTTCATGTATCTCGTTATCATTGGTGAATTTTGCAAGTTTTGACAATCCCCAAAACGCTCTCAGAGCCCACCAACCTGCGGATTTCAGACTTGTGATACCGTACTTATTAATTGTACCATCTTTGTAAGCAAAATTGTAAAATTCTCCATCACTTGCTTGCATCTTTACAACAAACTTCGCAGCATCTAAGGCTAAGCCTATGTACTTACTATCTCTCGTCAATTCGTAAGCCTCTGAGTAAAGTAAGACAATTCTTGCTACATCATCAACACAGAAATCTCCCTCGTTGAGAGCACCAACTGGTATAAACGTGTTACCTTTATTCTCAGCATAAACCCAATATCCTTTAACCTCTTCTCCATCAAGCAAGAACCATTCTGATAGACTTTCGAGATGAGTTATATT
>CAZOAS010000179.1:0-3878 GCA_964577745.1 uncultured Fervidobacterium sp. | reverse complement strand
ACAATCAGAAGAAATTTGAAGCACTCAAAAAATCTTCAGATATTCTACTTTCAACCGATGGGATAATAGTTGATGGTGTTAGTGTGGATAACTTGTTGACGGGAATTGTTAATCCTCAAACGCCGGTTATATGTATAGAGCAGGATTCCGAAAAGTATGATTCGGTGATAGTTGATAACTATTATGGAGGCATAATTGCTGGCGATTACTTTTCTGATTTAGATATGGAGATATTTGTTGTAACACATCGTAAGACTCATGAGCTCGAAAGTACTGTTTTCGACGAAAGACTCGAAGGTTTTCAAGAATCACTTGAAAGAAAGGGAAGAAGTATAGACAAAATTTATTATGTTCCACTTGACTGGGAAAGCACGTTCGAAGTAGCAAGACGGATTTTTTCAAGATTTAAGAAATGTGCAATATTCACAACAACAGATTATCTGGCTGTTCCTATCATTGAAGTGGCAAGAACGATGGGATTGAAAGTAGGAACTGATGTAAGAGTATGTGGTTTTGATGATTTACCGATTGCCCAGATACTTGAGATAACAACTGTGAAGCAACCCATATATGAAATGGGAAAGCTTGCTGCAGAGTTGCTGATTAAAAGAATTAATGGTAAGTTAGGTGATAAGGTAAAAAAGTATGTGCTTAAACCGGAGATTGTTATAAGATCAACGTAAAAATGTACACATATTTCAGGGAGGAAAAAGGATGAAGATAGCTGTTTTGCTCGGCGGTATTTCGAAAGAAAGGGAAATTTCACTCAGAAGTGGAAAACGTATAGCACAAGCTCTAAGAAAAATGGGGCACAATGTTGATGAGATAGATGTTAAAGAAGATTTTGTTTACAACATTAGAATATTAAAACAATACGATGCCGTTTTCAATATATTGCACGGGACATTTGGTGAAGACGGAAGGATGCAGTCTATTTTGGATGTATTAGGTATTCCTTACACCGGTTCTGGTGTTGAAGCGAGTGTACTTGCGTTTGATAAGTATCTGTGCAATTTGTTCGTTGAAAGGCTTTCAAAAGATGTTTTAGTTGTACCAAAGTTCTTGTTAGTACAAGAAGATAAATTCCATGAAGATACTATATCCAATATAATAAGTTCAATAGGAATGCCTTGTGTTGTAAAACCAAGAAATGAAGGATCAAGTATAGGTACGCATGTTTGCTTTACGGTTGACGAATTCGAGAAATCGTTGAAAGAGGAACTTAAAAACTATGGGGAAGCCATTGTTCAAGAATATATAAAAGGTAAAGAGATAACAGTTTCAATAATTGATATCAATAAAATACCAACGGTATTGCCGATACTCGAATTGAGACCGAAGAAATTGTTCTACGATTACGAAGCTAAATACACTGATGGTATGACTGAGTTTATATTACCCGCCGATTTAGATGAAATTTTATCGGAAAGGATAAAAGAAACAGCACTTGATATTTATAAATCCATGGGTTGTAAACACTTTGCAAGAGTTGACGGTATAGTGAGAGATGGTAGGTTTTATTTCTTAGAAGTAAATACATTACCAGGTATGACTGAGCTAAGTGACTTACCCATGTCTGCAAAAGCTTACGGAATAGATTTCGAAAAGCTCGTAGACATAATAATAACTGAGGCTTACAAAAATCCACCTTTTGGATTAAGTAAACGAGGTGCTACAAGATGAACAGTAAGGTAAATAAAAAGATAATTAATGTGCTCAAAAGTGCAGATAGGGAAAAGATAAATATAGTTTCTATGTACGTTGTATTAGCCATTTTTCTGACTTTTTCAGTACTTTTTGGTGTTTTACTTGATTCCATATTAAGAACAAGAGGATTGTTCACTACATTGTTTGTAATATTCTCAACATTACAAACACTTTTCGGATTATCGATAGTTGGCAGAGTTATAATAAATCTTCTTGAAGCTAATCCGTTTTCCAATTTCAGATCAAACAATCTAAAAAAAGATTTAAAAGAGGTTGAAGACATCTTTGAAAACGTTAAAGTGAATAGCGGTTTTGAAGGTGATATAGAACTCTATGCCATAGATTCACCATCTGTAAATGCCATTTCCATAGGTAGGTTGAAACACGATCACAAGATATGCCTGACAACAGGTGCTATCGAGAAGTTAGATAGGAAAGAGTTAGAAGCTTTGTTTTACCATGAGCTTTTCCACATTGTAAATAAGGACACAGATTATCTGACGACTCTTAGTGGTACATTTGGTAGTCCAATGCTTATTTTTACAATTTCAAGTCGTAATTTAAAACGTCTTTTGAAAAACAAGAGTAAACTTCCAAACTCGGATTTCTACAGAGATTTCATATTGTTTTCGTTTATGAAGGTTGTATCCTCAATATTTCTACCAATCTCTCTTTTAACGAATATATTCGTCAGCGTGAAAAAAGAATTTGATGCTGATTTATTTGCAGTTCAAAAAACTGATTTCAGCAGTGTGATCTCACTATTTGATAAAGTTAAGAGTAGTTGTAGAAGTTTTGAGACAAATTATTATTTTATGAGACATCTGTTCTTCTCTCATCCAAAATGTACAGATATTTCGAAAAAACCAAATAGAATAATTGAAACTTATCCTTCTATTGATGAAAGGGTAGAGTTTCTTAAGAGTGTAAACTCAAAAAAAGAGGTGAATAGCTAAATGCCTAACTTATTAACACATCTTAAATTTGGAATGATTTCTTATCCTATTTATCTGCTCTTATATTCTTTTATTTATAGCATCTTCAAAGAAAATTTTTCACCAAATGTTGTTGATCTAGCTATGTCATATATTTTTTATATAATAGGTAGTGATTTACCTGACTTAGATAGTAACAATGCACCGTTACGTGGATTTACGAAAGCGTTATCGTTGGGCTTTTCAATTTACATTTTTACACCTTACATAGTGGAAAAGATCCAAAGTATACAGAAAATAGATGTACCTTACATATTTACTTTACCACTAGCGCTTATAATCTCTATGCTTATCGGTGCTGGTTTAATAAATTTGTTCTTATCGATGCCTATATTTTCCCATAGAGGATTTGCACATTCCGTGACGTTTGCTGGGATATATGGTTTATTAGTGTACTTGTTTTCGTCAGGTAGATCAGATTCAATGTTCCTTGGAGTAAGCGCGTTTTCAGGAGTTATGAGTCACATGATAGCGGATTATTGGAGAAAACCTATAAGAATATTCAAACTTTACTGATATTACAAAACTTAAGGGAGTGAATGAACGATGAAATTTCTTGATGGTGTGAATGTGACGTATATATCGAAAAGTGAAAAAGCAAATGTTTCAAAAATAAATAAGGAAATCTCAAAGCTTATTACAAAGATTGATTTTCAACCAGTCAACGGCAAATATTACGGATTTTACAGGATAGAATTTTATGAAGCAACCGACAACTTACCTACAATGAAACTTACAGGGTTTCTCACACACGAGAATCCTCTTGATTGGTTGATGGAGCAAGATAACCAATCGGAAATACCTCTCAATGAAATCTTTCACGTAGTCGACACAGAAATCATAGAAGTTAACACTGATGACGTTGTACAATCTGTTGTTGTTGAACAGTACAAAATTTATTCTATCGTTGACAAAGAAAAAGCAAAAGATCTCACAATCGAAAAACTTGTCAAGTTAACGCTTAAAAAATTGTTTGAATCGTATTTCAATGCGGAATTTAAAGAAGAAGATTATGAAATAAAGATACATCCAGAATTGACAGATTATTTTGGATAAAGAGAATCAAAAATAAAATGGGCTATCGTTTAGATAGCCCTTTTTATTTTTTTATAGAACTTTTCAGCTCTAAAACCCCGCATTTTAATGCACGGATACAGAGCCGTTTTTGTTAATTAA
>CAZOAS010000178.1:0-3906 GCA_964577745.1 uncultured Fervidobacterium sp. | reverse complement strand
TTGCAACAACCTCACCAGCGGCGATTTTTGAAATCACTTCGTTTGGAAGCTTTTTAATTTGATTTGCCGTATGTATTCCTCCCCTCGATGACGATATTCATCATAGAATTGAAAGCCCCATATGGGGCTTTCAATTCTCAAGCAATTTATATTATATCAGAAAACTTTATCGAATCTATTACAATCCACCGGCAACTCTTAAGGATATACCAAATCCCGGTGTAGTTGAACCAAGTGGGTTAAGACTGTTAACAGTGGATGTGAGTTGCAAATCACCGTTTAACAGACCCAAATTAAACCCAAGACCGATCGTGTGTGTGTAATAAATTGGGAATGCTCCAAACGCATAGTAAGCTTGTAAAATACCAAGGTTCAATCCGGCGTAAACCTTCGCTGCCCAATCACCATCGAGTGCGTACATTCCAGAAATACCCCACATCAAAAATCCGTTGTTTTTGAAATACACTGTGATTTTTGGACTATCAGATACCTCTATAGCCTCAAGCAATTTGAAGAACATAGGTTCTGAAACCGTATACGTTGCATCGTAAGTGATATCTGTTGCTTCAGCCTCATACCAAGCGTACGCATTGACCAAAAGTTCTGTTCCGTACATCGCTTTTGCTGGTTTGATCGTTATATCTTTGATAGCAAAACCAAATCTATCGTTACCGTATCCAAACCCAATATTTATACCGGCATCGTTTTCAATTAGTTTTTGAACTTCATCGATTAAATCTTCTGGATTTTGCAATTTATCACCAAGATTTTGTAAATCGATACCGCTTAACAAACTCAGCCTCATATCGACGTTTAAATTTGCATAAGCCGGTGATGCTGATGAAGTATACTGAGCATGTGCGTAAGTGTTATCCGAATAAGTGTATGCTAACGGTATAAAGACACTACCGTTAACGAAAAAGTCACCAAGGAATATATTACCACCAGCTGAAAATCTCAAATTAGATTTCATAAAGTTTTCAACGGTATCTTCCAAATTAGCTTCGATTGTTGGTTCATTACCAAACAATATCTGTGAAAACGTCTTTGGAAGCTTTAAATTCAACGCACCATCTATCGTTGCATAAGGAATCAACCTCAAGCCAAAAAGATTCAAATGTGCATACGCAGCTATATTAATAGGAATTCCAAACGAAATACCGTTCTGAATAGCATGTTGCATCGTTTCAGGACTGATGACTATCTCTTCTTCGTTCAAAAGAGCGTTCAAATTTTCAATTGTCAAAATATTCTGTCCAAATTGTATATCTACAACCGGTGAAATTTTCAATAAGAACGTACCATCCTCTTTCAACAAAGCCGGATTACCGAGTATTCCAAAAGGACTCAACACGGTGCTAAATGCGTATATACTGAATAAGAAAATCAATGAAATGATAATTTTTCTCATAGTTCATCACCTCTCTCATTTCAACTTAACTTCTGTTGCTACGTTCAATTCAACAGCAATGTAAGGTGCCATCTGGAGTAAACCGTTGTAATTTAAAGATAAATTCTGATCTTTTGGTACCAAAATCTCATAACTTACTCCACCTTCACCAAGTTGTTGTAACTGTTCTTTAGTCAACGAAATCACGGGATCAATCGTTGAAATATCTGTGCTCAAAATTTCAGTCGAACCTTTCTTCAACTTCACTCTGACGTTCAAACCTGTTGTGTTATTCCAAATTTTGAACTTCAAATCAGCTTTTTTAACAATATCCGCAACTTGCTTGAGTGTACTCAAATCTTGTTCCACAGGTCCGCTGGCAACTTTAACATCTTTATCTTTCGCTGTCAACGAGAATGGAATATTAAAGTTTAATCCAAATATTATTTCACTATTTTCGTTAAGTATTCCGTCTCCGGTTTGAATCTTGGCACCGATTTTCATAACACCGCCTTGTTTGATAAAGTCTTCTATGATATTCCCAATGTCTTTTTCTTCACCTTTTGTAATAGTTATTTTAGTTCCAGAAGCGTCTAGTTCAACTGTTATAGGTATATCGGAATTAGTTATATCAACTTTAACAACAGCCGATATATCGTAATCAAAATCTTTTAAGAATTCCGCGTCTCCGGTGAAAATTTGATCCAAATCTATTGAAGCAAGTTCATCAAATTCGTAATTTTGTCCCTTAAGAGAAACGTTACTAACTTCAAACGTTGAAATTTCTGGCGTGAATATGAGATAAGCACCTTCTGCTAAATCTACATTCGATAATGTTATATTCCCGCTCAAAGATGGTTCTATATTCAATTCAAATTTGTTGAAAGTGCTAAAATTGATAGTCTTATTAGCTGAAATTGTGTGCTCTTGTTCTGTACCATTTGTATCGTTGAATGTAACATTACCAGTACCTGAATCAAAGAAATTCGAAGAAATATTCATACTAAGCCCGCTTATACCTTTTATTTTATACTTAATCTTAACTACTATATTTGCATCAAGCGAATTAACGATAGTTTTTATAATCTCCGGTATCGGATATTCTATGTTTATTTTCTTATCTGCTACAAGCGAACTGTCGACAACTGCGTTCGCAATTTTTATCGTTTGACCTTCCGGTATATTTGCCTCGTAAGAGATTGTCTCAGAAGTTATATCACCTTCTAAAACAACTACTATATCTTTTGGTAACGATACACCCTTGAAACTAACTTTCACTTTTGAATCTTTTATCGTTTCACCGAATGTTGTTGTGGCTTCTTTCAGTGTTAAACCATCGAAATCCACAACCATGTAACCGCTATCGTTCGTGAAGCTAATCGACTGAACGATATCTGGCTTTGGAACGGTTACCGTGAATTCAAAATTCTTCACTGCCTTAAGTGTTACATCTGGCTCTATTGTAACTTTTGGTTTTCTGTCTCTGAAATCAGCGCTTACCGTTCCAGAGAGTTCAATGTTGCCACTAAGTTGTATACCATCACCAACTTTGAAGTAAACCTCGTTTACAGGTACTTCAAGCAACAAACTGTTTGCACTCTGACTTCCAAGATTAATTGTGCCACTCATAAGATTTAGTGTTTGTTTTATCGTTCCTGAAAAACCCGGAATATCAAGCGTATTTTTAATCTTCCCACCAAGCTTCAAATACCAATCGCCAGACGTTATTGGAATATTCTGTGAAGGAATAGTTATGGCAATCTTTCCATCCGAAGTCACATCTGAAACCTTCAAATTCTTAAAATAGTTGAGCTTTAAATTTGTCAATTTCAGAGTTATATTACCCGAAACGGTATTTGAAGTTTTATTTTTCAAAACAAGTGATGATGACTTCTTGATGAAAAGAGCGATAGTCGTATTAAGTGGTCTTTCTACACCATCTATTATCACACCAAAATTCCATCCACCTGTTCCAGTGAATGTCAATTCAATCTTTGCTTCTTTGAAATTTGCTTCGTCGAATGGCAATACAGTCAACAAATCACTCAACAACAGACTCTCGTTTGGACCTATAACAATCGGTACATTTTCGGCAAGCGTCAAGTTGTTTATAGCTACCTCAGAAATATCAATAACACTCTCCTGAGCTTGCGTTGGCATCTGTGGCAAAGGTAATGTACCACTGAGTTCTGCTAAAAATCCTTCAGTATCAAGTTTGAAACTAAAACTCTCACCAAAATTCAAAAGATTGTTCTCTATCTGTTGTTTAACGTCTTTTAAAATAGTACCAGGTGAATAAGAAACTTCTGTGGCATAGGTTAGTTTAATCGGATTCTCTTTAAGAACTTTGAACGGACCACCTTCAATGCCTTTTAGAATGTTCTCTAACAAATCACCTGCTTTAAAATTGAAGGTTGTTATCGGAAATTCAAGATACTTGGTGTACTTAACGGAAACTTTTTCTGGAGCCTTTTCAGGAATTCTCAGACCGCACGAAAACAAACCTAAGAGTAGCA
>CAZOAS010000177.1:0-3924 GCA_964577745.1 uncultured Fervidobacterium sp. | reverse complement strand
ACCGCACAAAGAATCCTCGCATTTCAATGCGGGGAGGAGGTCAAGAATCATACAAGCTAGAAATGCTTTTTCTGAATTGAGTTCAATTCGAAAATCCATCGTTTCTAAATGTTCACATTTTGAATTCGTAATTATCTAAGCGTATATTGTATAGGAAAAAATAAAAAACATGTGAAAAAGGAAGATAAAATAAACTTTGATAGTGTAAACACTATATATGATAAATTTAGGCTGAAAATAAGAATAAGATGCTAAGGTCATGAATGATAGAATATATATAAAGAATCGGTAACGTTACCAATGAAAATTTTAAATACTTAACCAGAAACAAGGGGGTTTTTGGATGGCTGAACGGTTACCTATGTGGAAAAAGTGGATGTATGCACTTGGACAGCTTGGATGGTCGCTGACAAGTTTTGCAATAGGAAATGCATTGGTGTACTTTTACATGCCTCCGGAAGGTATAAACTTCCCACAGTTTATTCAAAGAGGTATCGTTTTTGCAGGATTGACTATTGTTGGTCTTGCGCTCGGTGTGTCAAGGTTTTTCGATGCTATTACGGATCCTTTGGTAGCTACTTTGTCTGATAGGAGTAAGTTAAGATTGGGGCGAAGAAGAGGGTTTTTGGCTATCAGCGTGTTACCGTTTGCTCTGTTATCGTTCTTACCGTTTTTACCGCCTTCGTCAAATTACTCATTAAACACCGCTTGGCTTTTTGCAACGGTTATAGCTTTTTACTGGTTCATGACGATGTATGTAACTCCGTTCTTTGCGTGGATGAGTGAACTGGGAAGAGATCCTAACGAAAGATTACAGTTGAGCACTATGATTTCAATCACTTGGGCAATTGGTTATGTGATTGGGACTCAGATTTATCTGTTCCAAGGAATGCTTGAAAAGGCGGGATTCGAACCTGTTAAAGCTTTCCAAACCGTTACCATTGCCTACGGTGTTATAGGGTTTGTTTTTATGTTGTTACCAGTTATATTTATCGATGAGAGAAAATACTGTGAGCAACACACAGTTAATGAAGGAAGTTTAGAGTCTATAATCAATGCGTTTAAAGATAGGAATTTCATGATTTTCGTTTTCCAAGATTTACTTTACTGGGTTGGACTCACAGGTATTAGTCTTGGACTGGTTTATTATGTAACGGTCTTGCTTAAACTTCCAAAAGAACAAGCTTCGCAAGTGCAACTTATCATGTTCTTACTCTCTTTCGTTTTCTACGTACCAGTGAATATATTAGCGAAAAAATTAGGCAAGAAGCGATTACTTATGGTTGGTTTTGTAATCTTTGCAATTGATTTTGGTTTCGCTTCATTGTTGGGTAAGTTTAATTTCTCATCTTACGCTCAAAGCTATGTTATAGCTGTACTATCTGCTATTCCACTTGCTATTTTTGGAATACTACCAAATGCAATGGTGGCTGATATCGCCGAGGCACATGGGAGAGAGACTGGAAATTACAAAGCCGGAGTCTTTTTTGGTGCGCGAACTTTCATGCAAAAGATGGGACAAACACTTGCTGGACTCGTATTCCCATCGATATTTATTATCGGTTCAAACGAAGTTAACGAGCTCGGATTAAGGTTAAGTGCGATAATTTCGTTGGTTTTCATGGTGCTTGGGTATGTACTCTTACTTTTCTACAACGAAAAGAAAATCCTGAAAGTGCTTGGCTTTGCAAATGAAAATAATTAAACTGAAAAAAGACCTTGGCAAGTGCCAAGGTCTTTATTTCATCAATTCTTTTTTGACAGTCTCTATAATTTCTTGAGTTCTTAGTTGACTTACAATAGCTATGTTTTTATTTATGTATTTTCTAAACTCTTCAATTGATAATGGATTGTTTAGGTTAAATAACTTTTCAAATGTTTCAAAATCTTCGTGCGTTTCTATTTCAACTAAATATTTCACAGGTACGTTATACGGTTTGTCGAGCTGTATGAATTCATCAAGTACGATTTCGGCAGGTTCGTACATCAAAAAGTATCTAAGTTTTGCAACAACAGGTTTCAGATAAAGCAAATCGTATATTTCGTAAGATGCTGTTATATTGCTCTCTTCTTCTTCTCGTGTGAAGTCTTCTTTCAAATCACCTTTTGTAGCAATTATCCATTCTTCGTTCCCATTTTTATCAAACGTGTGCCTTATTCTACAACCACTTTTTTTACCAAAGAATGTGCAATCATCCATATACCACTGGATTGCACCTATAACGTAAAGAGATTTTTCTTTTAGCTGTATTGCTGTTTCCTCATCTATCAGGTATTTTTTCTCTCTCTCAATGTTCATATGTATCTACTCCTTTTTGCACGTGTTTTCTAAGTAATTATACCACGTGCGTTGACAAAAGTTACGAATATGATATATTCGATACAATCTATTTCTATTTTTCAGAGGGGAATGGCTCATGTTACAGGGTAAACTTGTTAGGTTAAGAGCTTACGATAGAAAAGATATTCCAAAGGCTCTTGAGTATATCAACGATGCAAAAGTGAGAAAATTTCTAATGCCCGGAATTCCTTTTCCTTTGCGTATGGAAGATGAAATAAAATGGTACGAGTCGTTAAATCCGTTTTCAAAAGGGGAGTATTCATTTGCGATTGAAAGATTAGAAGATAATGAATATATAGGTGGATGTGGAATAAATCACGTCGATTGGAAAAATTCAAGAGCGGAAGTTGGTATCTTTCTTGGTAAACCATTTTGGAACAAAGGATACGGTACAGATGCTATGAGAGTACTTGTTAATTTTATTTTTAATGAGATGAATTTAAACAAGATTAGTCTCAACGTGTACAGTTTTAACGAAAGAGCTATAAGATCGTACGAGAAACTGGGGTTCAAAGTCGAAGGTGTTCTTAAACAACATATCTACCGTGAAGGACTTTACCATGACGAAATAATCATGGCTATACTAAAAAGCGAATGGAAATAAAACAATCACCGCATGTGCGGTGATTGTTTTTTAAGTTTTTCAACTTTCACCAAATTTGCCAAACATTTGCCAAATATTCGCCAAATACAGAGACTAATCTAAGAAGATTAATAATCCTATTTGAGTGTGTAATATGTGTTCTTTCCCTTACCTTCTTGCTTTAGGATATCTTTTCTAACTAAATCCAGAAGATCCAATCTCGCTCCTTCATCTGATATATTATTAATCATTCTGTACTCTTTATTCGTTATTTTTCCATTCTCTTTTAGGTATAAAACGGCTTTAATTTGTCTTTCGTTTAGTCCCATTTTCTTCATGTTTTCTGGTGTGTATATATCTTTATAAAAAATTACTGTAAAACTTCCTATTCCTTCTTGCCTATTTAGAAACTCAGGTTCTGGAAGATTAGATGTTCTACACAAGTCAATCATTTTCGTAGTTCCTGTACCCCATTGTTCAATTAAACCTGCATAATAAAATACTTTCGCTAAAAGCGGATTTCTTGTCTTCGTCTGATGATATGGCATTTTTAAATCTTCAACAGTTAAAGGGGAGAGTAACTTTCCTGGATTATTGATCCAAATTTTATCATCATATATCCTTATTTCGACCCATGAGTTATCGTTGTAGTCTCTATGAATTACTGCGTTGATAATGGCTTCTCTTATTGCATCAAGTGGGTAATCCCAAATATCTTTTCTTGAAAGTTTCTCAAGGGTAAGATCTTTTACATTGATATCGAATTTAACGTTTATATGTTTTTTGATAAAATCCAGAGCATCGTTGATTTGATTAAATAGGTTACCAGAAAATTCTTTACTATCTACTACGTTAGTTGTCCCTTTAAATCTTCCACCTCTTATGTATGCTGAGATAAAGTAAGTTTGTGGATTTTTTCCAAAAAGTAGTAATGCAGCTCTTGCAAGCTTATAGAAATTCTCGGCTCTAAAACCCCGCATTTTAATGCACGGATACAGAG
>CAZOAS010000176.1:0-3939 GCA_964577745.1 uncultured Fervidobacterium sp. | reverse complement strand
CCAGTTCCAACTGAATCTGTTAAGTTAAACACAGAGAAAATTCTTCCTCTATCTTTCGGTTCATTGACATTCAATAGCATCATCTTAACATTAGGACCGGTGTATGAATCCATCATTGCTGCTAAAAAGCCAAGTATAGAGAAAAAGATAAACGAAGAAATTTGACCAGGCATGTACGGATATCTAAAGACCCAAACTGTGAAGAAAACGCCGAGAATTGTTGTTACAGCGGATACTAAAGGTACAAGCCTCTTAGATTTCTTGTATATCCTTTCACCAACAAATCCACCGATGAGATTTCCTATAATGCTTCCAACTGCAAATACTAAAAACATCGTCGTAGCTGCGTTTAAATCCATCTCTTTTTCTCTTTTGAAAAATTCGATCATGAAATACGGTATTGCTCCCCAAGGTACCGTTCCAGCTATTCCTTGGAAGAACAAAAGTAAGTTTGTCTTTATCTTCACAAGATTAGCATAGTCTGATAGCTTTACGTGATATTTGTATTCAGTGCCTTTTTCAGCGAATCCTTCCTCAGAACCTCCTCTTTTTGGTTCTTCTAACAAATTCATTATCACAGGTATTATTATCAAATTTGGAGCTGATACAAGAATGAAAGGTATTCTCCAACCAAATATTCCGGCAGTGTATCCGGCTACTAACATACCTACAATTCCACCAACAGTTGTTGCAAGCCCAAGTATAGAAACGATTTTTCCCCTTTCTTTGTGTCCAAACATATCACCAACAAGAGAATAAGAAATGGGAAATGAAGCACCGATACCAATACCTGTTAAAACCCTCCAAAGGAATAATTCATTGAACGAACCAGATATGGCGGTAAGTAAACATGGAATCTCACCAACAAGTATGGAAGCAATGAGTAATCTCTTTCTATTGTACTTATCTGATAAATACCCCCAAACCAGACTTACAAGTGCACCGACGATGCTAAAAACCCCACCCACGATACCTATATGAGAGTCTGTAACGTTAAATTCTTTCTCTATCATACCAATAACAGGACTCATAACCATTTGGTCGGCGTTTAAGATAACTAAGAGTAAAAATAAAAAAAAGACTATTTTTCTTCTATTCATTGTACTTTCCATGTAATCCCCCCTTGAGTATCTTGTTATGCACCTCCAATTTATTAATTATAGCACAAAAATAGAAATCACAATTCACAGAAAAAATTCCAAAAAAATAGCCTCTGGTACTTACCAGAGGCTATTCGGTTTCATCTGTTAAAATTTAAGTCCAACTAATCCAAGTGGATTTGCAATATAGAACGTCAGTGTTTCGGTTATAAATAGTTTAACTTCTGTCTCGTTGTTTCCTTCGTAACCAATTGAGAAATCTTGACCGATGAACAATTTAAAGTGATTACCTTGTGCGATAACTATCGCTTCATCTATTCGCGGAGTTGGTATCACTTTTCCCCCTTCAAGAAGGGCACTCAAAGTATTGTTAAGTTGGTAAAAGTAACTGTTAGCTATTAATTCTTTCCAAATATCGTTCGAAATTAAAAGATTATACGGAGCGGATATTCCGTCTTCTTTTAATACCTCGATAGCTTTTTGCACGCTTGAAATGAATTTAGAAGGTTCTTTTGAAGCTCCCACGTTTCTTTCTCTTGCAACATCGATTAGTCCTTTTATACCATAGTCTTGACAACCAAACAAAACAAGGTCATCTTCAAACTTAGCGCATTGCTTTGCAGCATCTTCAAGTGCAGTCAAATCTGGATTTTGAGAGCCTCTTTCCAAATTATCAAGTCCCCAAATATTGAGTTTAAATGGTGTTCTTAATTCTATAACAGGCAAAATTTTTCTAATTCCCCATTGAACTTTTTCAGTTTCATCTGATTTCACATCAACTTCGCCAAGTGGGAGAGCTGAAAATTGCCAACCAAGTGGTCCATGAACATCAACGATCCTTCTGGCATACAAATTAGCTTTTAAAATTTCCTTTGCTCTCTCGTCTATCTCTTTCCACGCCTTTGAAGTTAACGGAGCTGTTGCCCTTTTCAAAAATTCCATGATATTCGCCTCCTTTGACGTTGATCAGTTGACGGTGAACGGTAATCAGTTATCAGTGAAAAATTAACGGTGAGTGGTGAACAGTTATAGGTTATCGGTGAACAGTGGTAAGAATCGCTTAAGGTCTTATAAGTTCGCTATTATTGTTTGATGAAGTATCGCCTTCAGTTGCTTTTTCTTCGACTTCTGTAATCGGTACGTCTGTGAAAAGATAAGTCCTGAGTGCTTTATCCAATTCTGGAACTCGCCTTCGCAAAACCTCCAACACCATTGCGGCATGTTCCATTTCTTCATCCCGATTATGCTTCACAACTGCTTTAACTTCAGGATCTTTTGAAACAGACATTCTCTGATTGTACCAATCGATAGCTTCAAGTTCTTCGATAAGACTTCTAATTAATCTGGAAAAGTCTCTGTCTAAATCCTGAAGTTCCTCGTATGGTTCATGGTACGACATCAATATCCCCCCTCAAATTTTTCTGGATTCCATTTCTATTATAGCACTTCTTATAGTATTTAATGATTTTTCAAATAAAATGTTTTCATTTTCCGCCAAATTAAGCTTCAGTATACGCTCCACACCATTTCGACTCAATACCGCCGGATAACCTATGTAAACATCTTCGTACAATACCGAAGGTGTCCATACTCTCTTTTCGTCTTTAATCATGCTTTCAATAATTGAACCAACAACAGAACCTATAGCCAAATTTGTTGCACCTTTTTTCTGTATAATTTTGTAAGCTGCATTCCTTACCTCTTCAGCTATATTTTGCAAATTTGGGCAAATATCACCTGAAGTATTCTGAAACACATTGCACTGTCGACAATAATCTTCCAGTCTCAAACCACCAATCGTTGCGAGCGAAAATGGAACAAACTCACTATCACCATGTTCGCCAATTACATAGGCATGTATACTGTTTGGTGAGATATTGCAAGACTTTGAAAGAAGTACCCTTAATCTACTCGTATCAAGAGTTGTTCCACTACCAATTACCTTCGTACTATCAAAACCAGTATACTTCCAAATGAAATAAGTTAGCACATCCACCGGATTTGTAACGTTTATAACTATGCTCTCCTTAGCATATATTTTCAACTCGTGTGCGATATGTTTTATAATCCTTAAATTACCCTCCAGAAGATCCAATCTTGTTTCTCCCGGTTTCTGGCTATAACCAGCGGTTACAACTACAAAATCGCTTTCAGCTATATCTTCTGGTGAGCCTGCCCTCACATCACATCTTTTAAACATCGCAGAACTGTGCATTAAATCAAGAGCTTCACCTTCAGCCCTTTCTTTGTCCACATCTATCAGTACAATTTCATCAATTAAGCCTCTATGCATCAACGAAAATGCAACACTTACACCTACTCTCCCTGCACCGTATATACTCACCTTCATAACATCACCTCATGCATTCAACAAAGCAAGCGGATAAAATTCGCTTGCTTGAGTATTTAACTTTTTGTCAAGCTAAATAATCAAAGGTTGCTTACCGCTTTTAACCGTAAGATACCTCTCTTCAACCTCATTCCAGTTCACAACATTCCAAAAGTTGTCGATATACTCGTTTCGCCTATTCTGATACTTTAGATAATATGCATGTTCCCAGACATCCAAACCCAAGAACGGTAATTTACCCTCCATAACCGGTGTATCTTGATTTGGCGTTGAGTAAATGACAATATTTCCATTTTCGTAGACCGCCCAAGCCCAACCACTACCAAACCTACCAAGTGCAACCTTTTTAAACTCATCTTTAAATGTTTGAAAATCTCCAAATTGATTGACTATATCATTGAAAAGTTCTCCATTCAAATTTATAGCTACATCTCTTTTCAACTGAGACCACCAAAACGTATGATTGTAATGTCCACCTCCGTTGTTTCG
>CAZOAS010000175.1:0-3941 GCA_964577745.1 uncultured Fervidobacterium sp. | reverse complement strand
TTAACTTCTATCGGATGTGTTCCTAATCCAAGCACTTGATTTATTGCCGGCTTGAGAAACTCAATTTTTGGTTTTTCGGAATCTATTTTGATGTTTCTCGACGTGGAAGATTCATTTCCGGATTTGTCATATGCTTTAACAGTAAATATATAATCACCATTGTATTGCTTTTCTTTTATTTCAAAAAGAAACTCTAATGTGCCTTGCTTTTGATTTATATTTCCTTGTTCACCTATCTTATTTTCTCCAAGAAAAACAAGGATCTTGTCAAGCAAGTAATTGTCTTGATAGTTAATTTTTATCTTATGATTTCCAATAGGGAATATCTGATTGTCGCTAATATTTTCAATACTCAAATCCGGTCCGGTAGAGTCAATGGTTATAAAGACAGTATCTTCTGATTCATTCCCTGCAGAGTCTATAGCCTTTACATTGATTTGTTTTTTACCTTCATCAACTATGTTGATTTCGAAAGTGTATTCTCCCTCTTTTGAAAGAACCTTTACCTCAGTATTTTTATTTCCGTCTAAGTAGAGAACTAATGCGTTTACCATATTATTATCTTTGTACGATACTGTCACTTTTAAGTTTCCAGCTTTAACATATGTGTTATTAATCGGGGATAAAATACGTACTTCAGGCTTTTCCGTTTCCAAAGAAACGGTACAAGAGTAAAAAATTATGATACTTAAGATACTAATAAGCGTTAAGAACAATAATACAGTTTTTCTCACGCTATTTGTTTTCATGTATTTAACCCTCCTTTCCTACTGATCTTTATACTTTATGTTTACTTCATCTATGTACACGCAATCGTCGTACTGTGAACCTTGGATATCTTTTTTATATAAAAATTTGAAACTATACGTTCCTGCAGCAAGTTCTTTTGTATAACTAAGCCACAAAGATTGTCCACTGTTTTGTTCAAGTAATTGCTTTTCATTTTTTACAAAAAACTCGAACACGTCAGTTTGCTCGGAAGAAACTTTGTATTTAAAACTGATTGTAGCATTTCTATTTAACGTTGCATTGAAAGAAAACCAAATTTCTTTGTTATCAGCTATACCACCGAGTTTAAGTGCTTTTGTTTGTACACCACTTGATCCAGGAACTGTAACAATTATTGGCACTTTTCCAGTATCTGTACTTCCCTCTTGGTAATTTTCAAATACTGACTTCCAGCTTGTGCTTTCAAAGTCTTGATACAACTTCCAAAAAGTAACTATTATATTCTCTTGCGATGTGTTATTCGAATTGTCGATGGCTTCAATACTTATAGTGTGTTGCTTATTTGGTGCATCTCCTACAGTATACGAAAAGTCAAAGGGTCCTACCGTTTTCTCTTCTATTTTCTGATTATCTACGTACATTGATACTTTAGTTACTCTAAAATCGTCTTTAATATTTGTCAAAACGTTGAACGTTCCAGATATATTTGTTCCAGAAGCGGGATTTGATATTTGAACTGACGGTGGTTGGTCTATAAGCACTTTTATGGATTTTTCACTGTAATTATTGGCCTTATCCGTAACTCCAACTTTTAGATTATGATATCCTGATACATATTTTTTCGTGTCAAGCTGTGTGGTTTTTGTTGTGTTCGTACCTTCAATAGTTATTTGACTCTCTTTCAATTCATCAACAAACAGTTCCAGTTTTGAGAGCGAAATGTTATCTCCAATACTTGTACGAACGTCAAAGATTCCGTTTATTATTGAATTCTGTGTCGGCGAAAGGATGTTTACAGTTGGTAATGTATTATCAAACACCGTGGTAACACTGTTTTCACCATATTTTCCGTCTTTTGAATAATATTTAACAAGTAATACATGTGTACCGTCAGGATAATTCTTCGTATTTATTTGAAACTTGTATGGAGAAGAAGATATTTCCGAAAGTTTGGTATCATCAACGTAAAGTTCTATTCTGTCAAGTAAGTTCTTAGTATCTGATGCATTCAACTGGACCTCCACTATTCCAGACAAATAACTATCCTTAGTAGGTGAAGTTATCTGTACTGAAAAGCTTGGAATTTCTATGATCACTGAATCATAATAATTAGTGAAATCTGTGCCTTCGGCTAAGACAGAAAATCTATATGTTCCCGGAGTTATTGTTGAAGTGTTTAAAACATATTCAAATGGCTCACTAGATACCGTTGATAAAAGAGTATTATTCAGATAAAATTTTACCTTCTTTGGCTTAAATCCTTCACTAAATTCTAAGCTAATAGTTCTTGTTCCAAATACAATTTCGTTGTTTTTCAAAGACTTTATAGTTACATACTTTTCAGTAAGAGGTGTCTTCCTGTATGCAAGTACTTTATTTTGACCAGTCCAGGCTCCCAGTCTGATAAAATTATTATTAAGACCATCTATTGACGGACCGGCTGAAACATTGTCTCCTTCTGTTCTTTCTATACGGTAGAAAAGTGTTCGATAAAACGGATAACCAAAATAATTGCTTTGATAACCATTCAATTTACACCACACGCTCTGACTTTTTAATATCCCCAAGCCATCGAAGAGTGCTGCTAAGTTTCCACCATTATTGAAGTAATTCTTAATGTCATTCCAATCAGCAACCTTCCATTCAGTTCCAAATGTTTCACTAATCGCATTGTCCCAGTTATACGTGTCATTGTATATGTTTTCAGTGATACCAAAATCACCACATACTATAAACTTTCTAAATATGACTTTAACTTGAGCTGAAGATACCTTTCCGTTTTTGTCTATTGCTTCTACTTTTATTGTATGTTCTCCTTGATTGTATACTCTTGAATCTATACTAAGTTCATAAGGTTCCGTTTCATCAATGCCAATATAAAGATTATCTAAAAAGAATTTGACGTTCTTTACCCCAGATGGGCTTTGAGCATTCACTTTTATAGTAAAAATCCCATTTAATAGTGAATTTTCTGTAGGTTGTGTTATCAATACTTTCAAAGTATCGGATAATTTTACACTTACACTGCTTTCTGCAAAATTGTTATATAAATCATACGCCTTTACTCTTATGGTATAATCATTCGGAGTTGCTTTTGAACTGTCCCAAACTAAAACAAATGGTTCTTCTTCTTTTTCTCCTATTTTTGTGTTGTTAACAAAGAACTCCACCTTTGAGATGCAATTAAAACTATTGACTCCTTTGTTTCGTATTTTAGAATAAGTTTCAGTGTAGTCGTCGTAGGCTTCTACAACAATAGGTATTGAACCTGGACTAAGTAATTCTCCTGCTTTTGGAGAAACTATTTTCACTACAGGAGCAGTTTTGTCAACAACTAAATTGACAATCGTTTCTCCAACATTACCAACGTTGTCGTGTGCTTTCGCTATTATAGTGTAATTTCCACTTTTTTCTGGATACCATTTTGTTTGGTAGTATCCGTTTACCGAATTTGTAACCGATGAAATTAACTTTAACCCTTCTGATTCCAAAGAAGAGTAAAATTCGACCTTTTTTACTTCAAAATCGTCTGTTGCGGTCGCTTGTAAAGTTATTTCTGTTGAAATTATCGTACCGTTGACTGGATTTGTAATTACAATTTGAGGTGGGTTGTCTATTGTGATATTAACGCTTGAAGTTAGAATCTGATTGTTTTGCAGCAAAGCTTTCACTAATATAGTGTTTTTTCCGCTTGGAAAGTCTTTTGTATCAAATTCAAACTCAAAAGGTGGCGAGGAAATTTCGCCAACTTTCTTATTGGAAACAAAAATTTCTATAAGTCTTACTAAGTCAGCTTTTTCAACTTGTATAATTATCTTCCCTTGCCCACTTATTATGCTGTTTTCTTTAGGAGAAATGACTTGTAATTTAACACTTGGTTTAGGTGTTAACCCGTTACATGTTGTTAAGAGTAGGATAGTGAAAACCGTTGTAATCATAAAAACGATAATCTTGACATGCCTCATACTTTCACCTCCATGAAATTTAGTTTA
>CAZOAS010000174.1:0-4009 GCA_964577745.1 uncultured Fervidobacterium sp. | reverse complement strand
TTTCACTCGCAACCCGGAACTAATTCCGAATTCTAAATAGGAAGGAGGATCATATTATGGACAAAAAAGAACTTGTTTTCAAAGTTTTATATGAAAGTGACGAACCATTGAGACCGGGGGATATTTCCGAGAAGACTGGATTATCAAAAGAAGACGTTGACAAAGCTATTAAAGAACTAAAGAAAGAAGGCAAAATAGAGTCACCAAAAAGGTGCTTTTACCAAGCTAAAAAATAAATTTTTTAACCAGAGTTTGGTTATTGAGATTGACTTTCTGAATATTTAAGAGGTGAAATTTTTGAGCAGAAAACTTATTCTGCTATTTTTCTTTATCCAATTTTCAATAATAGTTGCTATTTATCCATTCATTAACCATGACGAATACGTGGTTTTATTATCGGATTTGCATACTCCATATGCGAAAAAAATGGTTGAAAGCGTGCTTTTAAAAGTTGCCGAACTAAAACCTCTTCACGTATTTGTACTTGGAGATTTAACTGAGATGGGCAAAGAGAGTGAATTTAACACTCTAAAAGAGTCTTTGAAAATACTATCTGACTCTAAGATTCCATATAATTTTCTTCTTGGCAATCATGATGTACGTTGGGCACACAAAATTTGGAAGACAAAAGCCATAGATGGTGCTTTATACGAAAATTTCAGAGTAGATATAGGTGATCTTTGTTTTATTGGGATAGACACTTCTTTGTATTTCCAACAATTTGGACATATAGGCGAAGCTCAGTTACGTTGGATAAAAAAGCAACTGGATGATTGTAAAGTCCAATCAAAAATAGCTATCCTTCTATCGCACCACCCTTTTGGCGGACCTTCAAATTACACCGACGATGGTTGGAAGTTATTGAATATATTAAACGAGAACGTACGACTAACTTTCTACGGTCACTTACATAATTACGGAGCTTTTGGAAATCATAGAAATACGTTCTTTCAAAGTGTAGGAGCGACAAAAGATGGTTGGCTTACGGTTTTGAGTTGGGATAGGGAAAACTTCTACATTTGGAAAGCCAAATTTGATAGCGACTTTGAGTTAGTTAGATCTATACCAAAGTCTCCGCTGACAAATCAAAAGATTAGCCAAGAAAGTAAAAAATCTTCAGAATTATCAAAAGATTTAAAAGAAGTATTCTCATACAATATGGAAAACAGTATCTTTTCTCAACCAGTGTCAATCAAAGACAACATTTTTGTAGTCGATTACTCTGGAAATCTTCTTTGTATAAATTCAAATGGAAAGCTTGTATGGAAATCAAAGTTACCAAATCCCGTTATATCAAATCTCGAAGTATATCAAGATTGGCTTATAGTAGGTGATATCAAAGGCAACTTTTACATAATGGACTCGAAATCTGGTAAGATTCAGAAGAACATAAATTTGAATTTACCGATATTTTCCATAAAATGTGGAGATAAATCTTTAGCAATAGGTGCAGCAAGTAACTTATACATAATCAAATTACCTGAATTAAAAATACTAAATACCTACGATTTAGGTGGACTTATACAGATGCCTGCTGCGTACAAAAATGGTTTATTCTTCCAAACATCGTGGGGAGGAAGTATATTTATAGTAAACGAGGAAGGTACGTTAATCTCAAAATTTGAAACAGGTAAAGGATATTACACAGCTGGTGCTTCAACTCCTCAAATATTTGACGAATGGATACTGGTAACTAATCCATTAGGGAGTGTACAAGCGTTTAATTATGTTATCCCAAATCAAAAATGGGAGTTAAAAGGTTTAAAAGTAGGGTATTCTTCTGTTGGGAGGGTCGAACAACACGCGATCGTGAGTTCCATAGATGGGAATGTGTACATACTGAATTCAAAAACGGGGACTATCCAAAGTAAGATAGCCATAAAGTCTCCTATTTACGGTGTTACTCCACAAAATTTGTTGAACTCCAAGGCGATAGTTGGGACTATAAAAGGAGAAATAGCTGTGTTTTCGTTACAAGGTAATTTGGAGAAGAAGGTTTCAGTCTATCAGTCATATATACTGTTAAATCCAATTATCATAGGAAACAAGGTTTTCTTTGTGTTCACCGATGGAACGATAAAAATTATAGAAATTATGAATTGAAAAAACTCCTACCGAATGGTAGGAGTTTCTGTCTCTCAAATTCTGAATTTTTCAAGCGAACTTCTTAGGTTATTGAATGAACCTATAGTCTCTCTAAGCTTTTCGGACAATATATGTAACTGTTCTTCGACATCTTGCATTACTGAGGAAATCTCTTCACCTTGACTCGAGATTTTCGATATACTTGTAACTATTTCGTTTGCACCACTTCTCATTTCTTCAGCCGAAGCGTTTTGTTCTTCACTGTGAGCTGCGAGTGTATCTATAGCATTTGCGATATCTGAAATAGCTTTTTGCAAGTATTCGAATGTTCCAAATAACGTTTCGTATCCTTTTTCGGTGGATTCAATTCCGCTCCTTAATCTTTCAATTTGTTCATTTAAATTTTTAGATGATTGTTCAATCATTGCTATCGTTGAAGTTATCGTATCGGTCGAACGTTTTGTTTCTTCCGCAAGTTTCCTTATTTCGTCGGCAACAACCGCAAATCCTCTACCAGCTTCTCCAGCCCTCGCAGCTTCAATAGCAGCGTTGAGAGCAAGGAGGTTTGTTTGCTCAGCTATGGAGCGAACACTTTCTATTATATTACCAATATTTTTTGTTGCGTTTGTTAGTTCCGAAATACCATTTTCCAGTGATTCGTATTCTTTTACAAATCCAGAAGTTGTTTGTTTTACTTTATTCAACTCATCAACACTTGTTTTAGATTTTTCGTCAAGGGTATCAGCCAACTTTTGAACATTGACAGCTAAATCGGCAAGAGATTGAGCTTGTTCGGAGAGTTGCTCAATGTTTGCTGTAATCTCTTCTACAGAGCTGGTGACACGTTCTATAGCTGATTGCTGGTATTGTACAGCATCGATAGTTTTATTTGCCGTGTTCTCAAAAGCGCCAAATTTTGACGTTAAAGAAGAAAGAACATCCAAAGAAGAATTCGAAATCTGAATAGTGTTCCTCAAAACGTTACCGATGCCGTTAACTGCGTTGTTTAATTCATTTGAGATATATCTAAATTCATCAACAGAATCTATACTTACGCCCTTTGTTAAATCACCTTTTGAAATTGAGGCAAGTACGTCTATAATCTTTGGCATGCCACTCAGTAGGCGTTTTGATAATAATATGACCGAGAAAGCCAATATAATATTAAGACCAACGTTCGTAATGACAAAATTCTTTTGCAATTCAGCCGACAATTCCATTTTTAATAACAAATATTTTAAGAGCAAGGGACCAATCCACATAGACACAGAAAGCACACCAAGAACAAGTTTCAAGGAAACAGGAACCATTATTTTTGGATACCTATCACCGGAAATTTCCTTTAACAGCTTTGAATTAGCATAAAGCACCACAAATATAGCTAATATATTAACATTTATTGCAAGAGCTCCAGAAAGTCTAAGAATTAGAGTTTCTTCGGGTAAGGGTTGGATAAACTTTGCAAAAATACCAATAAAAGTTGCCGCTATAAAGTTCATCACAAACAACAGTACAGAGAGTACGACGGGTAAATTAAAATTACCATCTAAGACTGATTTCCTCGCCAAAAACTTTCCAAGAAAAACAGTGAAAAGTCCCAACGTGAAAAGCATTATCGAATAACCAAGCAATATGATCCAAACGGGATAATTTCTTAACCCAGCAAAAACGTAGTAAGAAAAAAGTAAAGCTGGTGGGTCAACTAATATAATAATTGCTAAAAGAATCTTCTGTATATGTTTTTCAAAAGAACTCAGCCATGAACTTTTGTCAATATTCATTAGTCTAATACCTCCTTTTTACCTTTTTCCTGATAATATTATATATCAGTTTTAATGTTTTTGAGCATTAAAAATTATTAAACAATTATAAGCATTGAATAATAAAAAGTAACGAAAAACAAACGATGTAAAAATTTCCATCA
>CAZOAS010000173.1:0-4042 GCA_964577745.1 uncultured Fervidobacterium sp. | reverse complement strand
GCACTTGCAAATTCTCTTGGACCAAGGGTAAGAGTGAATGCAATCTGTCCAGGTTGGATACTCCACGAAGGTGAAGAAATCTCAGATAGAGAGCATCAGCAACATCTCACGGGAAGAGCTGGAAAGATTGAAGATATTGTCGACATTGTGGAATTTCTTGCCGATGATGAAAAGAGTGGATTTATCACTGGTCAATATTTTATCGTTGATGGTGGTATGACGAAAAAGATGATATACATTTGATATACATTTAGGAGGCGACTTTGAAGTGATTAAGAAAATATTCGATTTCATATACCACTTCAAATTCACGATAATATCCATATTGTTGTTGATTCTTTCGGTTGTCCTGATACTCACGCATGCAAAAATTGAAACAAGGATAGAGACGTTTTTACCAGGATACAAACCTGGTAGACCAATTACAGAAATAGATGATCCAGCCGTCCAAAATATGATTAGAATGTCGCTTAAATTCGGTGATAAAGCGAATATCTCGGTTATTTACAAATCAGAAGTGCCGTTAAGTTCACCAGGCGCATTGGGGAAATTAAGAAAATTACAAGAAAAGATTGAAAATCTTAAAAGTGTGAGAACTGTTATATCGATACTCAATTACCCTGGAGCCGATGCTTACATAGAAAATGAAGCTATAAAGCTCTCTGAATTGCCAAATTACATGAAGACCTTTATCTCTGATGATGGTTATTACGCTATGTTACTTGCGATTATAGACGTTGATGGACAAGTTGAACCTATCGTTAGAAGGATAACAAACGAACTGAAAGGTGAACCGATAATTATTCTTTCCGAAGCATCTGTTAACAACAAACTTTTCGACGAACTTAAAAGAGCGATGTTTTTCTATCCGGCGGCGATGTTCATCGTGATACTTTCGATATTCTTCTATCAAACCCAATGTATCCGCGCAGCTATCGTTTCGTTGTTTGTGCCGATAATAGCTTCTTTGTATACGTATGCGATATATTTTTCGGTTGGTGGAGTTGTCAACGTACTTACAGCAATGATACCATCGTTCCTAATAATCATAGGCTCGGCTTATCCGTTGCACTATTATAACGCAACGTTTAGAAGCGATGATGTGCGTAAATACATAAGTGCGCCTATCTTTCTTTCCATGCTCACAACCGCCATTGGGTTTATATCATTTATCTTTGTCAAAATCCCAGCGTTTAGAGAATTTGGTATACTTGTATCGATAGGACTATTGATAGATTTCCTATTAACAATAACCGTTGGACATGAATTACTTAACTTTGCAAAGACCAAAGCAAAGCGTACACCAAAAACATTTGGTATACGCTATTTCGGACATAAAGTTGCAATAACAATTCTTGCACTAACTTTGATTTTCATCGTCGCATCGCCATTTTTAATTTCAAAAATAAAAGTTGGGCTCACAAGTACCGATTACTTTGCAAAAAATTCTGATATAAACAAAGGATACAAGATACTTGAAGAGAAATTTAAGATGAGGGATAGCATATACATCGTTCTTGAAAAAAAGGCGGGAGTTTTCTTACCAGGGGACAATGCTAACCTCGATAAGATAATTTCTGAACTCTCAACTTCGGAATACATCTCAAGCGTTGACTTCCCAAGGAACGTTCCAGTTACAGTACTAGTGTTAGCATCAAGAACGCAACCGTTACTCAAACATTACATCGCCGATGGAAAGACGATAAGGTTATCCGTTAACCTAACAAGTCAAGGCAACGAAAATTTAGTCAAAGTTTCTGAATTTATAAATAAAGTTCTAAGCGAGTACGATTACGATTATTACTTATCAGGTTCACCATTCATATGGAAAGCAGTAAACGACAACATCCTTGCAAGTCAAATTCAAAGTCTGGTTGCAGCACTTATCATTGTTTTCATAACCATCTTGGTCGTTTTCAGAGACTTACCAGAGGCATTAAAGCTCGTATCACCTGTTGTTTTCGCTACCGTTCTGAACTTTGTTTACATGTCTTTGTTCAACATGAAACTGGAGATTTCAACAGCTTTAACTTCAAGTATCATCATCGGTTTGGCTATTGACTATTCAATACACGTAGGGCATGATTATAATAAGACCAAAAATATAATGACTTCAGTTAAGAACGTTGGACCAGCAATTATCGGAAATGCGCTTGGTATCGTCGGTGGTTTCTTGACTTTACTGTTTGGCGGAGAGTTAGCGATGTTCAAGAGAATATCGATTCTTGTTTCTCTTGGCATTACAACGGCGACTATACTCACACTTACAACATTACCATTTATGCTCTCATTTGCTCAGATTAGAGAAAAATTGCGTGCGCTAAGGAGGAATAAAAATGCGAAAGATTAGATTGGCACTTGCGCAAATTAATCCGACTGTTGGTGATATTGAAGGAAACAAAAGCAAAATCATAGAGTATATCGACAAAGCAAAGAATGTTGGGGCAGATATAGTGCTGTTTCCAGAACTTTCAATAACAGGTTATCCACCTGAAGATTTACTCTTCAAACCGCATTTCATAGCGAAAAATATCGAGGCGATACAAGAAATCGCTCAGTATACTCCTGAGACAATCGTTGCTGTGGTTGGTTTCGTTGATGAAGATGGCGACATATACAACGCAGCAGCCGTTATCAGTGGTGGGAAGATACATGCGATATACAGAAAAAATTACCTTCCCAACTACGGTGTATTCGATGAAATGCGCTATTTCCAAAAAGGTAGTAAGGGACTTGTCGTAAATCTCAACGATGTGCGTTTAGGTATAACAATTTGCGAAGACATTTGGTATCCAGGAGGACCAGCAAGATTGGAATCTTTACTCGGTGATGCCCAAATCATACTCAACCTTTCAGCTTCACCATATTATGTAAACAAACTAAATTGGCGCGAGAGGATGCTATCAGTCAGAGCAAACGATAACCTTGCAGCAGTAGCGTATGTAAATTGCATCGGTGGACAAGATGAACTCGTTTTTGATGGAGCAAGTTTAGTTGTCGATGAGAAAGGTGAAATAATAGGGAGAGCAAAACAATTTGAGGAAGACTTGCTAATTGCCGATGTTGATCTCATAAATATAGATAAAGCACGATTGAAAGACCCAAGACGAAGACAAGACAAACATACATCAAAAGACCTTCATACCGATTTAGAGATAGTAGAAATTCCATTCAAATATATAAATGAAAAACCGGAAATAGAAAACCGTATCGAAAAACCATTCGATACTGTTGCAGAAGTGTACAACGCACTCGTACTGAGCACAAGAGATTACATCCACAAAAACGGTATGAAGAAAGCTGTGATAGGACTAAGTGGCGGAATGGACAGTACACTCGTTGCTTGTATAGCCGTTGATGCACTTGGAGCTGAAAACGTTGTCGGTGTCTCCATGCCAGGACCATTCTCATCTGAACACAGCAAAGAAGATGCAAAATTATTAGCTGAAAACCTTGGTATAAAATATCTAACTATACCAATCATCGATGTATACAACGCATTTTTGAAAACCTTGGAGCCCGTGTTCGAAGGAAGACCTTTTGATATAACCGAAGAAAACTTACAAGCTCGAATTCGCGGAGTTATCCTCATGGCTCTCTCGAACAAATTCGGTTGGATTGTACTCACAACAGGTAATAAAAGCGAAAGCAGTACAGGATACTCAACACTTTACGGAGACACGGCAGGCGGATACGCGGTAATCAAAGATGTGTACAAAACATTCGTTTACCAACTTGCCGAATACGTTAACCAAAAAGCCGGTAGAGAAATCATACCAAGACGCGTATTTGAAAAAGCACCAAGTGCCGAACTCAGGGAAAACCAAACAGACCAAGACAAATTACCACCTTACGAAATACTCGATGAGATATTAAAACTGTACGTTGAAGAAGACCACAGCATAAACGACATAGTGTCGGAAGGTTTCGACGAAGAAACGGTTAGAAAAGTAGCTTGGATGGTGGATGTTAACGAATACAAACGAAGACAAACACCGCCAGGTCCAAAGATAACACATAGAGCATTTGGAAAAGACAGAAG
>CAZOAS010000172.1:0-4093 GCA_964577745.1 uncultured Fervidobacterium sp. | reverse complement strand
AACAGTATGACTCAATTTGCAGCTCTTGCTGATGCGTTTGTGAAGTATCAGGATGGTAACGCACAAGGTGTACTTGAATCGTTCTCGATTTCTGAAAATGGTGACATAATTGGTTCATTTACAAACGGTTTAGTCGATACACTTGGTAAAGTTGCGCTCGCAACGTTCAATAACCCAGCAGGTTTACTCGAACTTGGTAACTCTCTGTACGGTGAAAGTTCAAACAGTGGTACAGCAAGGATAGGTCAACCAAGCAAGGGTGGATTTGGTTCACTTGTTGCCGGTGCACTTGAGATGTCAAACGTTGATTTGTCGGAAGAATTCACAAAACTTATCATTGCACAAAGAGGATTCCAAGCAAACGCACGAACAATCACAACCGCTGACCAGATATTACAAGAAGTGGTCAATCTTAGAAGATAATCAGTTAACAGTGGACGGTGAACGGTGATTGGTGAACGGTGAACAGTAAAAAGTTAACAGTATAGCACAAATCACTGATTATTGATTACTGTTCACTGATTATTGAGAACTGTTCACCGATAACTTATCACCGTTCACCGATAACCCACTACCATGAAAGGAGTTTCACAATGATAAGACTAACCGCTCTCAACGGTAAAGAATTTTACTTAAATGCAGAATACATAGAAAAAGTTGAAGCAAATCCGGATACAACAATAACACTATTCAACGGTAAAAAATACATCGTTGCAGAACCTGTAGAAGAGGTAATAAAAAGGATAATGGAATACAAAAAAAAGATTTTCTTACCACCCGTGGTAGGTGATGAGTAGTGGATATAACTGTCATAATAGGAGTTGTTGTTGGATTTGGTATGATGGTGTATGGAATTATAAGTGGTTCGGGAGATTTTGCAACATTTATAAACATACCATCACTTGTTATTACCGTTGGTGGAGCACTCTCTTCAGCTATTACAGCTAATAAGAAAAATGTAGTTTTTGGTATTGTTAAGGTTATCATGGGAGCTATAAAAGAACCGAAAATAGATTATGCTGGTACATTGAGGACACTCGTAAGTTTCTCCGAAAAAGCAAGAAGGGAAGGGCTACTTTCTCTTGAATCTAATCTTGAGGAGATACAAGATCCATTTTTCAAAAAAGCAGTTCAACTTGTTGTTGATGGTACAGAACCTGAAGTTTTGAAGAGCATGATGGAAATCGAGATCGATATGGCAACATCAGAAATGATGGATCAAAAAGGCTTCTTTGATTCACTTGGTACTTTCGGTCCAGCATTCGGTATGATTGGAACGCTTGTTGGTTTGATTCAAATGTTGAAAAGTTTGAACAACCCAGAGACACTCGGACCATCTATGGCTGTCGCACTTATAACAACACTTTACGGTTCAATACTTGCAAATATCGTAGGTATCCCTGTGGCAGAAAAGATAGCCAAAAGAGCGGCTGATCTTGAACTATCCAAAAGAATGATCCTCGAAGGTGTTCTCTCTATTCAAGCTGGTGAAAACCCAAGAGTGCTCGAAGAAAAGTTAAAATCTTACTTACCATCCCAAGAACGCACAAAGTATGAAGCCCAAGTCCAGGGAGCTGGTGCTTAGTGGCTAAAAAAGAAAAGTGTGTGTGTAAATCAGTTCCCGAGTGGCTTAATACTTACGGAGACATGGTAACATTATTACTTACGTTCTTTGTCTTGTTGTTTTCGATGTCAACAATCACACCAGGAAAATTCCAACAGGTGGTTGTTGGTATCACAGTTGCACTTAAAGGTAACCCTCCAAGTGTTTTAACTGGTGGTCAAACTTTGAGCGAAGAAGCACTTATTTCAAGTAAACCTGGGGTTTATCAAGAGCTTTTGAGAATTTCCGAAGAATACAAAGGTAAGATAACAATAGAAGACAAAGATGAAGGCACACTGATAACACTGAGTAATTTTAAAATATTTGATCCAGGAAGTGCGAGGCTGACAGCCGAAGCAAAGGAGATAATCGAGAAACTCGGAGCAGTGATAATAGAACACACATCAAATATTCTCGAGGTTCGTGGTTATGCCGATGATAGACCTGTGACTCCAGATTCGATTTATCCATCCAACTGGCATTTGAGCAGTGCGAGAGCTTCAAGCGTAGTTAATTTCTTACTAACTGAGTTGCGTCAGAAAAGATACGTATTGAGATTGGCTGACATAAGAACAGGGCTATTTGACATCGATTATTTCTATTCACCAGACAGATTCGTTCCTATTGGCAAAGGAGATGTAGATGTCAATAAAGAACTTAAATCTTTGAAAGCTAATTACGATTTTGATATTACCAGACTTCAAAACGAATACGAAAGTGGTAAAATAACACTGAGCGAATATCAAACAAAAAGAGCTGAAATAACGTCTAAGTATAATAGGGACGTACAAACGGTAAGGAACAAACACAGGAAGATAGAAATAATGATCAAGCGTGAAACAAGGGGTGGATAATAATGCCAGAAGAAATGGAACAACAAGAGCAAGGTGGTAAAAAAGCGAATCCGATAATGGGTATTGTAAAGATGGTAGCTATTCCTCTTGTAATATCCTTAGTTGTTAGCTTAGCAGTTTTTTTTGTCTTAGGTTCAAACAAACAACCGCAACAAACAGAAGAACAGCAACAAATAACTGCCCCAACTCAAATCAAAGCTGTTGTGATTCAAGCTGGAAAATTTCAAACGTTTATGCTTAAAGGTGGAAGAGATGTTGTTGTTATAGATTCTTTGACATTACTTGTTGGAAGTGAACCTTGCAGAGCGGCGGTAGCTGATAAGAACGATGAAATTATGGATGCTCTAAGTACGATATTTTTAAGTAAAGAAAGATTTGAACTTACAACTCCTGCAGGACTTGATTTATTGAAAAAGCAAATACGAGAAGCAGTAAATGAAATAACCGGTTTCACAGGAGAAAAAGAAAAATTCGGTGTTATAAATGTGTATATATATGTAAAATCGATAAGTAGTGTACAATAAAAAGTTACGAGTGGCGAGTTTCGAGTAGCTTTTAATAACCTGCAACTCGAAACCCGTAACTCTTTTAAGTGAGGTGTCTCACTTGTCAGACGTTCTTAGCCAAGAGGAAATAGATCGTTTATTATCGGCTTTATCACAAGGTGAAGTTAATATAGAGGAAGTAAAAAAAGAGGGTGAAGAGAAAAAAATCCGCACCTATGACTTTTTGCGCCCTCAGAAGTTTTCAAAAGAACAGATAAGAACCGTTCAAATGATACATGAGAATTTTGCAAGGAGTGTTTCAACTTACTTTTCTGGAAAATTAAGGTCGTTCACATCGGTTAACGTTGTTGGTATAGACCAACTTACTTACGATGAATACATGAAATCCATAGGAAATCCATCGTTTATAACAATTTTCACTGCCAGAGAATTTGTTGGAAGTGTTATATTAAACGTAAGTCTTGAAATCTTTTACGGTATTTTGGATGTTTTACTCGGAGGTCCCGGTGAAGTTGTCGACGTAAAAAGGGTACCAACAGAAATTGAAATAGGAATAATAAAGAAAGAAATTGTCAATATACTCACATCACTTTCTCAAGCTTGGGCTTCTATACATCCATTTATACCCGTAGTCGAATCTACTGAGACTAATCCTCAGTTCGTTCAGATAGTACCGAGTAATGAGATGGTTTTGGCGGTAACGTTTTTTGTAAGCTTTGGCAAAGTTGAAGGGTACATGAGTATTTGTTGGCCATCTTCTGTTATCGAACCTGTAGGCGAAAAATTGACAACGCAAAGCTGGTTTAAAGTGAAACAAAAGGAAATTACACAGGAATTAGTCGACAATTTAAAGGAAAATTTGAAAAAGACAAGAGTGGAAGTTATAGCAAAAATAGGTGAGACAATGTTAACTCTTGGAGAGATAATCACCTTAGAGGTGGGAGACGTAATAAGATTGAAGGAACATTACGATGAACCAATAAAAGTTGAAGTTAATGGAAGAATGAAGTTCTTAGGTAAACCTGGTCAGTACAAAGGAAACTACGCAGTAAAAATCACCGATGTTATCGAGGAAGGTGAAGAAGAATGATGATGGGAGATGACTTCCTTTCACAAGAAGAACTTGATGC
>CAZOAS010000171.1:0-4099 GCA_964577745.1 uncultured Fervidobacterium sp. | reverse complement strand
AAAGTTTTCATCTTCTGGATCATTACATTGGCGATCCTGTGGTACATAACAAGAAAGGGTGTCAACAAAGGACTTGAAAGATTAGCAAAGTTTGCAATGCCAGCTATTTACATATTCGCTCTCGCACTTTTGATAAGAGCACTCACTCTCGGCTCACCTGTAAATCCAGATTGGACACCAATAAAAGGTTTAGGCTTTTTGTGGTCGCCAAGGTGGAACGAACTTAGCTGGTCAGCAACGCTTGCCGCTGCTGGTCAGATATTCTTTACGCTCTCACTTGGAATGGGAATTATACAAAACTATGCATCTTACCTTAAAGACGAAGATGATATCGTGACCTCAGCGACGGCAACGGCATCTTTGAACGAATTTGCTGAAGTAATCTTGGCAGGTACCATAGTTATTCCAATCACATTCACATTCCTTGGAACAGAAGGCTTAAAGAGTGGTGTTGGATTATCTTTCATAGCATTACCAAACGTCTTTAGAACCATGGCTGGAGGTCCACTATTTGGTACGTTGTGGTTCTTGCTCCTTTTCTTTGCCGGAATTACAAGCTCAATAGCGATGTTTAATTACCTTACCGCATTCTTAGAAGAAGAATTCGGTGTTGAGAGAAAGAAAGGTTCCACATTTGTCTTTATGATGTACGTACTTGGTGGATTACCTATAGCGCTCGAACCGGTACTAACAAAGACAGCCGATTTGATGTACTTAACGGAACTCGATAACTGGGTGGGTACGTATTTCCTTGTTCTACTTGGATTAATTGAAGTAATTGTGGCTATTTGGCTATTCAAATCAAAAGGTTTAGAAGAAATAAACAAGGGAAGCTACTGGAAAATACCAAAATGGTTCTACAAGATAGTAATGAGCTTTATCACACCTGCTTTCATAATAATACTGCTTGTATTTTCGACTATCAATTACGTTAAAAATGGATACTTCAAATTGATACCAGATTTTGCTTTGGGTACACCTAAACTGATTCCATGGGTAATAGATGCAAGAGTTGTACTTATCGTAGTATTTGTCTTGAGCTTTATTTTGACATACAGAAGTATAAGCCAAAAACTCGATAAAGAAAACGGAAGGAAGTGAGAGTTATGTCAACAGCAGCAATGATGTTTATGATGCTAAGCTGGGGAATCATAATATTGCTCTCTGCACTTTCGATAGGTACTATCATGAAAAATTCAAAGAAGAGATAAACAAATGGACTCCGGGAATCTCCGGAGTCCATATTTTAAATTTCTGTTGGATTAACTTTAATCGTCCAATCTCCCGAGTAATTAGCAATGACCTTCTTAATAACTTTCAAAATTTCCTCCACTGCGGCTGTTTTTAAAAGAAGTTGATACCTGTATTTATTTGCCATTTTGAATATAGGATGTTCAGATGGGCCCAAAAGTTCTATGGGCTTCTTGGAAAATCTCTCTGAATACAGCATATTCTCCAGCTCATTACTCACTGCATCTATTGTTTCTTTAGCGATTTCTGGATCAAGATTTGCGTAGGTTATTTGTACAACATTGGAAAATGGTGGATAATTTAAATCTCCCCTTAGTGTAAGTTCTCTTTTATAAAATTCTTCAACGTTCTGTTCTTGTGCGTATGTGATTATAGGATTTTCTGGATTGTAGGTTTGTATAACGGCCCTTCCTTTTTCTTTTCTTCCTGCTCTTCCTATAACTTGTACAAGCAATTGAAACGTCTTCAGCGGTGCATTGATATCAGGATAAGAAATGAGGGCATCTATATCGATAACACCAACAAGACCTATCTTATAAATATCTATCCCTTTTGTTATCATCTTCGTTCCAACGACAATTTCCAGTTCTCCCTCTCGTAAAGCTTCAAAGACTTTTTTCAACTTCTCTGGAGTATCAATTATCTCTGCATCGATTCTCCCAATATTCTTTCCAGGAAATAACTCTCTAAGCTCTTTTTCTACCTTTTCTGTTCCAGTTCCTTTATCTATAAATAGTGTCGCACCACAATTTGGACAGCTCGCTAAAAGACTTTTTTCATTACCACACAAATGACATTTCAATTTATTCATCTCCATATGGTATGTCATACTTACATCACAATTATCACATTTCACTATATGCCCACACACGGCACACTGAACACGGGAGAATCCCTTTCTCCTTGCAAAGATAAGTACACTTTTACCTTCCTTAATAGTTTCGTCTATTGCTTTGTAAAGACTCTCTGAAATAGATGATGTGACTTTCTTTTCTTTTCTCATATCGACAATATCCACATCCGGCAAAGAGACGTTGTATCGCTTTGTCAATTTGTTGAAATTGTAAATCCCATCAATAGCTTTTTTGTAAGTTACTAACGACGGTGTAGCGGAACCGTACACAGCTGTTACGGGCAACAAATCTAAAAACGTATGTACATCGTAAAATGGCTCTGAATTGTTGTAGTAACCTTCATCGTGTTCTTCATCAACAATAACAAGTTTCAAATTTTTCAGCGGAACAAAAGCGGCACTCCTCGGTCCGACAAGGATGTCGACTTCACCCTTAACAGCCTTTGCCCACACTTCGACACGCTTAGATGACGTGAGATAACTATGGTAAAGTGCTATAGACAAGTCTGGAAATTTTCTCCTGAGTCTTGCGATAGTTTGTTCTGTTAAAGATACTTCAGGAACAAGGTACAGAACACTACCAAAGGGAAGATAATTTTTCATAATTTCCATGTAAACTTCTGTTTTGCCACTACCAGTTGGTCCAAACAACATATGTTTTTGAACTGTTTCGTTCAAAATTATATCCTTTACAACTTGCGTCTGTTCTTCATCAAGTATTACGTTATATGTCTGGTTAACCTCTTCTGGTTTGTAATCTAAAATTTCAATTATTTTTTTGTTTTTCAGCTGGACAAGAACATCCTTTTTCACTTCTGTATCTTCGAGTAATCTATCCAATTCCACACAACCATTTAATAACAGATAATTCACGACAACTGATTGACTTGCTGTAAATCTAAGTTTAGAGATGCTCTCATAACCCGCCTTTAGATGTACATATTTTTCTTTTGATCTTGGACGTGGTTTTTGTGTTTCGAAATCTCTAAAAACCCTAACAATACCTGCTGATATGTACTCTCTGTACTTTTTCATCTTTTTGAATTCTTCATAAGGCATCTTCGGGATATTTACCAGTGGATTGACACTTTCAACAAATAGCGAGAAATACTTATCAAATTCTGGTGGAAAAGAGATATCAAAATAACGACCGATACCAGAACCGAATATATTAGCCAATTGCAAAAGAGCATTCACTCTCGAACTTTCTAGAAAAGATACATAATCTAATCTATCCAACAATTGCACCAACTTATCCGATATGAGAAACTTTACATCATCAGAAAAATCCTCTAATTTAAATGCTTTGTTCACAACATATCCTGTTACCTTTTTATCTCTATAACCAACAACAACCCTCTCACCTATTTCTATGATCTCATTTGATT
Source organism: uncultured Fervidobacterium sp. (assembly GCA_964577745.1). Classification (GTDB taxonomy): domain Bacteria; phylum Thermotogota; class Thermotogae; order Thermotogales; family Fervidobacteriaceae; genus Fervidobacterium. The sequence goes on along the minus strand of CAZOAS010000171.1, from coordinate 607 downwards.
CACACACAAAGAGTCTATCTAAATTTGAATTAGAAATCGCGACTGCGTAAAGCAAAATAACACCGCCTTTAAATTCGGATTCCGAATTCTGGACTCCGGATTCCGTCTAAAAAACTTCTGCTACTGTCTTTATAATTTCCAAATCTTTTGTTGTTGAAGTTAGATAGAAACCATGTACGTAAGGTAATAAATTCTCAATAACTGTAATTGCTCTTTTTAAAGAATAATTCCGTATACCTTTGTCGGTCTTTTGTCTAAAGTATTCCTTTGGTACAAACACACCTGGTACTTTTGAGAAATACTCAAGCTGTTGTATGGACTCGAAAACCATTATTGCTACATATATCTTTGTTGACTTATAAAGTTCTTCGTCAGCTTCAAGGAATTTCAAAATAACTTCTTCGTTAAAAACCGGCTGTGAAACGAAAAAAGCACACCCATTATCGATTTTCAAGCGCATCCTCTCAGTCGTTTGTTTGTAATCCTTCTCGTACGGACTGAAGACACCACCAGAGTTAAATGAAAACTTTCCGTATATCTTTACTCCAGCGATATCTTCACCTTTTTCGTTTAGTAATTTGGTTAATCGGAAAACATCGTAAATGCT
>CAZOAS010000170.1:0-4119 GCA_964577745.1 uncultured Fervidobacterium sp. | reverse complement strand
TACTCTTTTGTGCCTCCTGCAGGCGACCGTATGGTCTTTGTTGAACCTGCATTCTTCGGCAATATGTCAAGGGTATTTTATCATTTGTAGTAGATGGTTTGGTGAACAAAATGTAACACTTATTTGAATTATTTCAAACTTAGTTTGTTTTATTTCGAACGGGTGATTCTGTTAAATTTACACTTAGAACAGTACCTTCCGGTGTTGTTTTTAACTCGTATGATTCAACGTACAATCCATAACGATTTATACAGAGTTTGATACCATTTTGTCTTGTGTAAACATAAATCTGTTCAAGTGTCCAGCCAACGAAATTAGAATCGTTTGTTGTAGAATCTTTATCAGCTTCTTGAGAAAGATAGTTTTGCAACTCCAAGACAACACTTTTAAAAAATGGTGTGGCTACAACACTACTCAATTTTTCTTTTTGTGGCGAGTCAACCCATACAAGAATTGTATATTTCTTATCAAGTTCTACTTGCCCTATAAATAGTGTTGTTACATCTTTCTTTCCATTTTTTTGTGCCGTTCCTGTCTTTCCAAGAACTCTTATACCGTCAATTTTTGCATTTACACCCGTTCCTTTTTCGACAACATCTAATAACATCTGTTTGACCATATCCGTAGTTTGTTTTGAAAGTATTTTTTTTGCTGTAATAGGCTTTTTTTCATCAAAACTTGGTGTAATGTAGGTTCCGTCATTGACAATCGAATTGAAAGCAGCGAGTAATTGAACGGGAGTTACACCTATTGATTGACCTATACCCATAAATGCCCAATCTGATTTGTACCATTTATCTGGTGTGTTAAGTTTCCCTGGAACTTCGCCAGGAAGTTCTATCCCTGTTTGCTTTCCAAAACCAAAGGAGGTCAATATTTCGTACAATCTTTCCTGACCGTATGATTCAACTATTTTTTTTGTAGTCAGTATTGAAACAACATTACAGGAGTGGACTAACCCATCGTAAAGATTTATATCACCATGTTTTTCAAGGTCTTTAATTGTGAGACTAAGATTATCAATTGGTTTGACGTAACCAGGACAATAATAAAAGGTATCAGGTTTTGCAAGTCCAAGCTCAATAGCTGCGGCAAATATTATCGGTTTTATCGTAGAACCTGGTTCGAAATACCCCATGTAGTAGGTTGGCCAACTTTGCGTTGTAAGAGCTACACGAATTTTACCTGTATTACTTTCCATTATTAAAATTCCGACTTCTGTAGCTTCTTTCTCTTGTTGATACTTAACGGCAAAATTGTAAAGTTTCTTTTGAAGTACACTATCTATTGTTAAAACAACATTCTTTCCATTTTCCGGTTCTATTTTGATTGTGTTTGTTTTGTTCCCTATGAACCCAGAGTAACTAATTGATGTTATACCGTCGCGTACCGGTCTTAGTATCTTATCAAAGAAAGCTTCCGCTCCACTTATACCATACCTTTGTTCCGTTTTTCCAATGATAAAGTTTAATCCGAAACCGGATATAGACACTCTACGTTCTTCGGGTTCAACACTAAGGAATTTCAGATATTGCGCTGGAACCTTCTTTTGTATATCTTCTTTCTTCGAAAATGAACCTAATCTTAGCAAGTACTTACCATCGATATCGTCAGGCTCATAAGTGACATTAAAATTTGAAAGCATCTTTATAAAATCCGGATCACGCTTGAAAGCGTTACCGGCTATTGATTTCAAATATCTTAAATCAAGATACGCTGTGTAAACAAGTTCACTCGTTGCGAGTAACCTACCTTTACTGTCGTAAATATTACCGCGCAATGCGGGAATTTTACTGTTAAAGGCATACTGATTTGCTGAAATATTGATCCAAATCTTGAAAAGAAAGAATAAAATGATAACGCTGATTACACTAAAGAGTAATTTGTACCTATAGACGTTCAATTTATTACATCACGCCCTATGAACAGTTTTTTTATTTGTATATCCAGTACTTCTTCTTGTTGCTGAACACTTGACAGGTTCCTTCTAAATTGATTTAGCTCAAAAGAAAGCTGAGATGTCTTAGCGTTTAAGATGAACGTTCCAAGTATAAGTAAAGCAAGGAAAAAACTCGGTAACAGGTACTTGACAAATGTTAGAGAATCCGACCGTTCTCTTTCGAGAACAACTTCCCTTTGCCTCGTTCTAACAAGAGTCATAACTTATCCCCCTTCGCTCCGCTGGATTTTTCTGAATATTATTAAAAAACAAACAAAAAAGCTATTAACCGAGTGAAAACCGCTTGGTGCCCACTTATAAAGCTCCGCTATCTTCCCCCAACTTCCGTTAGATAAGTTTTTCTAACAAATTTCTATCAAATGCGCTCCGCTACTCTCAATTTGGCACTTCTTGCTCTTGGGTTTTCAGATATTTCATATGTACTCGGTGCGATGAAGTCCCCAATTACTCTCAAGCGTTCGTCACCTTTAAATGCGTGTTTTACTAATCTATCTTCTAAGGAATGGAACGAGATTATACCAATTCTTCCACCTTGGTTGAGATACTCAGGTGCAAAACTCAAAAATTTGGAAATATTCTCAAGCTCCTTGTTTACTTCTATCCTCAAAGCTTGAAATGTTTTCGTTGCAAAGTGTCTTTTTCTGTTGTGTGTTTCTTTGTAAGGAAGGGCTTTTCTTATCGCCTCAACAAGTTGTTTGGTCGTATGAATTGGTCTATGTTGAACTATGCTTTTTGCTATTTTCCGTGCAAAGTTTTCTTCTCCATAATTGTATATAATGTCAGCTAATTTTTCTTCAGGATAGGTATTGACCACATGGTAGGCTGTTAACTCATTTTCAAGATTCATCCTCATGTCAAGAGGTTCATCTTGATTAAACGAAAAACCTCTACCTTCAGCTTTCAGTTGATAGGTAGACACTCCTAAATCAACAAGAAGTCCATCAACTCTATGGACTTGCAATAGATTCAGCAAGACGGGCAATTCAACGTAGGAGAATTTGAAGAGCTGGACGTTCGGGTAGGCTTCCAGATTTCGCTCCGCTATCTGCAATACTTCGCTATCAACGTCAATACCAATAACCCTACCACCACTTGATAGTATCCGCTCCGCTATTGCTTGGGTGTGTCCACCCTCTCCTACCGTGCAATCTACGTACACCCCGTCCGGCTTCCAAATTAAGTTTTCAACAACCTCGCTTAATAATACCGGGATGTGCCGCTCGTTATATACTCTGTTCATCTTCACTTCGCTCCGCTAATTTTAGGAGAATACTATTTACATTGTAGAACAAATGATGTGTATTTTGCAATTTATATCATTTTTTCTAATGTTCACAAAATCATTTATTTATGCATGTTTTAGACAAAGATATAAATTATACTACTGTATAGTAAAAGTTAACATTTTTGTATACAAAAAAGCGATGTACTTGTACGTACATCGCTTACAATTTTAATACATATTCACAAATCTATTTGACTATTTTAGTACCAGTTTGTCCTTTGAGTGCTTTATCAAGTACAGACATATCTGTGATTATACACTCTCTACCAGTAGATGTCACAAAATCTATAGCGGCTTCTATTTTTGGACCCATACTACCTGAAGGGAATTGACCTTCGTCGAGATATTTTCTTGCCTCTTCTACTGTTAGTTTATCTACTTCAACTTGGTTCGGTTTTTTGTAATTTAAGCATACCTTTTCAACACCTGTAAGGATAATCAAAAGGTCTGCATCTATTTCTTTAGCAAGCAAAGCACTGGCTCTATCTTTATCAATAACAGCTTCAACACCTTTAATTTGTCCGTTTTCTTCTATTACTGGTATTCCGCCACCGCCTGCAGCTATGACTATAACGTCTTTTTCAACAAGCATTTTTACGACTTCTTTCTCAATTATGTCAAGTGGAATAGGTGATGGAACAACTCTTCTCCAGCCTCTTCCTGCATCTTCTTTCATTACCCATCCTTTTTCTTCTGCCAACTTTTCAGCTTCTTCTTTTGAATAGAATGGTCCAACTGGTTTTGATGGTTTTTGGAATGCTGGGTCGTTCTTATCAACTATGATTTGGGTTACTACAGCCGATATATATCTATTCATATTGCGCTTTTTAAGTTCATTTTCCAATGTTAAAGCTATCATATAACCAAGACTTCC